>JAZGIK010000087.1:0-6340 GCA_036482035.1 Hydrothermarchaeaceae archaeon (SeqCode)
ATTGCTTCCCACCAGGTATCCTATGACTGCGAGGATGATCACCCAGATACCCGCACCGAGCGCGGTGTATATGACAAACCGGTCGAGCCGCATCCTGCTGAGCCCTGCAGGAAGGGAAATGTACTGGCGAACCCCGACTATAAGCCTGCCGATAAAGATGCTTATTTCGCCGTGCTTTTCGAAGTAATTCTCCACTCTGTCAAAGACCCTGTCAGTGATGCCCACATATCTGCCGTATTTTGTGAGCAGGGGCCTTCCCAGCATCACTGCCAGATAATAGTTGAAGAGCGCGCCGAGGACGCTTCCGGCTATGCCGGATATTACAACCAGATAGATGTTCATCTCGCCCTTGCTTGCAAGATAGCCCGCAGGCACCACCACCACCTCGCTTGGGAATGGGAAGAAAGAGCTTTCCAGAAACATCAGCGCAACGATTCCGGGGTATCCCAGAGCACCGACGGTTTCCACAATCCAGCTTACAATGGACTCAAGGATTTTATCACCTACCGACTTCTAAATTGCGCTCTATTTAACCGTATCGCCCGGCACTCTCGTTAGAACGATAATAATTTCCTTGCCAAAAACAAAATTGCTACGATAATGACAAGGCCCAGTATCTTCTCCATCGTCCTCGGTGAAAATCTCGTTGAGCCCATGTACGAACCGAGACCACCTCCAATTAAAACAGCAAATATGAGTGGTATAAAAGGCGTAATTTCAACAGGATTATGCTGCAATCGCGCGAAAAGCCCGGAAGAGGAATTTACCCAGATAAATATGGCCCCACAGGCAGCGGCCTCTTTTTCCGTACCAAGTCCCAGTATAATGATTAGCGGGACCAGATATATCCCCCCGCCAATCCCAACGATTCCGGCGATTAGCCCAAGAACCGAACCCGCGATTAATGAGAGGATGATTTGCTTGGACCTTTCCAGGTTTAACTTGAGGGAAGTACTTTCAAATACATAAATGCGAAGTGCTACAAAGATTAGCGTAATCAGGAGTATCCATAAGAAAATCTCTTTTGGCAGCTTTAATGAACCGCCTACATAAGACATTGGGATCGAAGACGCGATAAATGGTAAAATGAGGCGGGCCCTGCCGTGCCTATTTCTTATAAAATTAAAACTCCCGGCTGATGTGACAAACAGGTTTAGGATGAGCGACACAGTAGGAATCGCGACGTAATTAACGCCAAAAACAGCCATCAGTGCCGTATACGAAGACCCTCCTCCAAGCCCAACAGAAGAATAGGCAAAGGCCACTATAAAAAATAAAAACTGCATCAAAAATGAAACTTCTTCCAAGAGACATCTCCAATTCTTAAACCATCATGCCATTTTTAAACTTTTGGCACTACTGTGGGGCCTTGTGCCGGATTTTCACGGCAACCCCCCTTTTGAACGCCCTCATCTCCTCTGAATTCAAGAGCGCTCTGCCTGTAGCCAGGAACTCGTCTTCTTCACTTACTGCGATTACCTCCTGGTAGGGCCTCATCTGTGGATCACAGCCAGCCACAAACCCCGCAAAGACAGACTTTCCTTCCCTCACAAATTCCACTGCATCTTTAGACACAACAACCCGATTTTTGGGAAATGGCAGCTCGAGGAGCCTTCTCGCACCTTCCGTGGCGAGTATTATAGAGCCGTCCGAGGGCCTCAACGTCGCTATCAGCTCGCCGATGGAATATACCCTCCTTATTCTGCCGGTCCGCGCCCAGCGCGCCTCTATGTCATACATGAGGGCCTTTCCAGCGCCTTTTCCGAACTGATAATCGCCGATTGCCCGTAGCTTCAGCTCTACGTTTTTGCTGGCTCTTCTGTCTACCTTGAACTCTGAAACGTCTTCGAATGTTTCGCCCTCAATGCCCAGAAATTCCAGATCTTTGTGCACCAGCACCCTCTTGAATTCTTTTGCATATTCTGTAGTACGTTTTTTCATTAATCCGATTTGCTCGATGTCCAGCTCATCTGGCCGCTCGTGCTGGCCCAGCGGATATACCTCTGCAATCTCCAGCGGGATTATCCCGAAGACGGGTGATGCGATGCATATATGGTGCTCGGCGGTGCTCGCAGTGTCATACGCCTTCGAGTACGGCTTTCCAGTGTCCGGCAACAGCACGAGAGTTTCACCCTTTTCTATCTCATCCAGCCTCGCGAGGTGCCTTTTTACTTCAGGCCTCTGCAAGGATTCTGGACCGGAATAAAAGAAAGCGGAATGCTTTGTGACAGGGACCCAACGCTCGATGTCATGCGAAAGGAATTGCCTTAACGCGTCAAGCAGGTACGGGTGGCTTCTTGCCTGCTTTTCCACGAGCTCGAGGAGCGAGCCCTCGTAGATGCTCTGCTTCACTCGCTTTATCTCTTCGAGTGAGGCATATAGGTTGTGCCTTGACAGCATGTCCGTCCTTCCCTCTTCGTCGAGTTCCATGATTTCTTTCGGCGTGCTGTCCGAGCATGCCGTGCAGGAGCACGGGAATTCCCGGAGCTCTATCAGCTTCAGCGTGCCGCCTGCCGTGATGTACCTGCCGTCCCTTGCGTACAGGGCGTATGCAGCAGAGTCAAAAATATCACAGCCCATCGCGCACGCGAGCGCAAATATCATCGGATGGCCGCATCCAAATAGGTGCACGGGCCTTTCCGGAGGCAGATGCATCTTCGCACTCATCACGACCTCCGCAAGCTCTTTGAAGCGATAATCCGCCATAAGCGGCACAACGCCGCCTATTGGATGGATGTCGAAGTCCAGCCCTCCCATCTCCTTCGCAGCCCTCTCCCGCAGCTCCGGGTAAGTCGAGCCCTGTATTGTGCCGCAGAGCAGCATGCTGCCCTTGAGCGGGATGCTCTCCTTTGCCCTTTTCAGCGTCTCGGCCACATCCCTTTTGGCATCTTCGACGTCGATGTCAGGTGCTGAGGGAATATCGAGTATCACGCCAATGTCAGCGCCTATGTCTCTCTGAAATTTCACTATCTCCTCGGGGCCAACATTGACGCTGCCATACTCGTAGAGCTGGTAAGAGCCCGAGTCCGTCATCACAATCCCGTCAAAGCCGATAAGTTTATGCACGCCCTTTTTAAGGGCCCGCTCCCGCAGGGACGCGTCCTTGTTTATGAGATACGCGTTCGTGATAACGCCGGGAAATCCCATCTTCTGCATCTCCTTTGCCGTGATTTGCTGGAAAGACGGATTGACCACCGGCAAAAGCAGCGGGGTCTCTACCTTCTGGTCTTTCACGTGCAGGATTCCGATGCGGCCCATGGCGTCCCTGTACCTGAGCTCGAACATGGTTCACATTTGAAGGTTGCGGGGATAAAGTTTATTATGGGGTGTATCTTTGCTCTAAAAGTCTTCCAACATCCTAAACACCTCCACCGTATTCCCCACCCCATCTTCAACGAATTCGAGGAAAGAGACCTCGGCCACGACGAAGTCGACTATCGCGATTATCACGCACAGGTTCACGATGAATATCAGCGACATGGAGAAGAGCAGCCCGGTCTTGGTGATGTCAGACTGCCTTATCTTCAAAGAGTCAATAGTCGATAGGACGTGATGGGCCAGGGTGAAGCCTATGAGGAAGAAGACCGCCAGCTGGTATCTTTTGTCTATGAAGAAGGAGAGTATCACGACGGCGATGGTATAGAGCGGGAAGAAATACGGCGCCAGCGATACCAGGAAATTCGACTTCGTAACTTTCACCTGGCCCCCGTATTTGGAGGCGTAGAAACTCCTCACCCTTCCTCTAAATATGAGGGACCAGAGGGCGTGGGTCATCTCGTGCCCGAAGACCTGGAGGAACGGAAGCCGGTGCCCCATGAAATAGATGATAGCGCACACCAAAAGCCCGGCAAGGAACGCGGCTCCCTCCGCCCCCAGGGTGCCAATCCGGGACAGTTGGTCAAGGAATGCTATGGAAAATCCAGGCCAGGCCGGCAGGAGCAGCAATCCAATTAAAAACTTCAGCAGACGCATAAAAGCATTCTTTCTTGGCCTCATTAAAAATCTTGTTGGCCTTCACCCATCCCGCCACTCATTATCCTCCAAATACCATGCTCTCGATATCCGGGTAATACGGCAGCAAAGCCGCTTGTATAGCTCTGTCGATTCCCAAAATTATAGAAATCCCGCTCAGTATCATCACCCATCCGGCGAGCTTTCTTAATAGGTGCGTATTTTTGAGTATGCCGAGTCGAGAGGAGACGAACTTCCCGCCGTATGCAATTGCAAGCATGGGCAATCCGAGGCCGGCAGAGTAGGTCAAAAGCAAAAGCGAACCGCTCAGGACGTTGTCAAGTACAGAGGTATATGCCAGTACCGCACCGAGGACGGGCCCGACACACGGTATCCAGATTATGCCCAGAGTTAACCCGAGTACAAATGCATCTCCGAGTGATTCTCCACCAGATATCTTTGCAGTGTCCCTTTTAAAAAGGCCCATCAATGAGTTAACGAACAGCGAGGAGTACCTGACATAGATCCCGTTGATCTCCTCATCGACCATAATCGCCCCAAGGGCGATTATCAAAAAGGCCAGTATCACCCTATAAAATCCGCTGGAGATCCCGGAGGCAATGCCCAAAGAAGAAAAAAGCCCTCCCATCAGGGTAAAGGATATTGCCATGCCGGATACAATTACTATTGGCCTCAGTTTATGACCGACCGAACCTGCAAGCATAGGCGGCAGGATTGGTAATATGCACGGCGTTGTCACTGTAACCACACCTGCTAAAAAAGCAAGGATATAAGAGACCTCCGACATTTTACTTCTTCCTCTTTTTTGGAATCAAATCCGAGAGGAGTACTGCTATCATGCCGAAAGTGAAAAATATGACTCCGGTCCATACGAGGTTTATCAGAGGTTTTATCCTCAAGTCAAGGGAAATGCTTCTGCCACTGATCCCGTTGAGGATAACGTATACATCGCCTTTTATACTTCTGTCTATCATGACCCTCCACGCATCACCATTAAAGTACGTTACATGCTTTGCAGCCCCTCTTGCAATCTCATTGCGACCTTCATATACTGCAATTTTTACCTGCTGGGTGGTTGAAATTGTCTCTTCTTCAGAAAAAATTTCAAAATCCTCCGCCAGTAGCAGCACTGAGAATGTCCTATTAAAAAACGAACTTCTAAAATCGAGGTTTATAATCCCTGTTGCTGCAACGTGGCTGCCTTCTGGAATGTCCGCAAGAGTTGTGGCTATCCAGAGCTCTTTATCACCGTCTATGAGCTTGATGTAGGTGTTGTGCTGGGTTTGCATGACCTCCCCAACATCGCCATGGACTGTATAACTGTCTTTTATGCCGCTGTAGATTTCATCATAGAATTCTCCAATGCTTATACCCGGATATGACGTTTCAACATCTTTGTACTCGTAGAGGGTTTCATATTTCAGTAATTTTACACCGTAAGGACTTCCAGGGACGGGGGTGAGTTTGCCCTCCTCTCCACTATTTATAGAGACCGGGAACTCCGAATCAAACGCATAGCTGAAAACAGATCCTACGACGATAAGCGCAACTCCAACATGTATGACCGAGATACCCAGTGCTTTGGCTACATACTCCTTTTTAGGAGAGCCTAACCTCGTTCTGAATCTTCCAATTGAGCTGTATACCAGATATACTGAAGGAGGGATAAAACTCAGGATGGAGATTGAGCCTATAAATGAGTATATGGGCGGCGTTGTGGAACCCAATCCCATTGTTGGAGAGTAACTCAACAGGTTCCAGGCCTCAGAAGGCTTGATAAATCCGACAACAACAGTCATCCCCAAAAATAACAAAAATTTCCTTATACATTCTTCCTTTTTCGACGGCCTGTAACTCAAAGCAAGCCCTGCGAGGAGCATCGCCCCGATTATAACGGGATAGCTCCATATATTATAGAACGCTGGCCCTATCCCGATTTTGGTTTTAGATACGAGCTTGGAAATTGCAGGAAATGTTATGCCCCAAAATGACACAAATGTAAAGATTATGAAAATGACTACCGCAGTATAAAACATATTCGTTCGGTTTATGAAAGTAATTTTTTCTTCATGTTTTTCTTCGGGTTCTTCAGCTCTCATACTGTTTACAATTGCAAGAGCAAGAGGGACAAGAGCGCTTATGATAGTCATAATCAATATGTACCGGCTGGTGCCTCCTGCATCGAAGGCATGCACGGACTCAAAGAAGCCGCTCCTGGTTACGAGAGTGGCATAGAGTACCAGGGTAAATGACAGGGAAACCAAGAGCGGAGCCAAGATGTCGTATTTTGACCTGTCCTTTCTGTGCTCTGCGAGTGCATGAAGCGCTCCCGTCAAAAGGAACCAGGGCACAAGCGATGAAGTCTCCA
>JAZGIK010000088.1:0-5530 GCA_036482035.1 Hydrothermarchaeaceae archaeon (SeqCode)
AAAAGGGGCAAATGCAGTCATCATGGTGGAGTACACTGAAAAAAAGAAAAAAACTGTAAACATCCACAGGCCCGTAACACCAGGAGAAAATATAATGGCAGCGGGCTCGGACATCATGCGCGGGGAAACGGCCATAAGAGCAGGCACCACGCTCTCGCCGAGGGAGACGGGAGTGCTTGCAGCGCTGGGCACAACAAAAGTGCAAGTGTTCAAAAGGCCCGCGGTCGGCATCATCTCCACAGGCGACGAGATCGTCGAACCGGGGAAAGCGCTAAAATTCGGCAGGATTTACGACGTAAATGCGCAGGCGATAGCAGATGCGGTGAGGGAAAACGGCGGGATTCCAGAATTTCTTGGCATAGTGAAGGATGACCGGAAGGCCCTTTTAAAAAGGCTGAAAGAGATGATGAAATACGATATCATCATTGCATCAGGAGGGACGTCCGCCGGCGCCGGCGATGTATTATATAAGGTAATCGATAAACTGGGAAAGCCGGGGATAATCGTGCACGGCATCGCAATAAAGCCAGGAAAGCCGACCATCATCGGAGTGGCAAAGAAAAAGCCAATTTTCGGCCTGCCCGGGTATCCAACGTCTGCAATGGTCACGTTTCACGTATTGGTCGCGCCGCTTGTAAGAAAACTTTCCGGCACGGAAAGTAAGGAAGAGAAAAAAATAAAGGCGAAAGCCGCCATGCGCCTCTTTTCAGCAAAGGGGCGCCACGAATACATGCTGATGAATCTCGTTTCGGGTACCGAGGGCGAATACAGTGCCTATCCGGTGCTGAAAGGCTCCGGTGCGATAACGACTCTTGCAGAGGCGGACGGCTACGTGGAAATCCCTGAAAACACGGTGATAATCGATGATGGCAGCGAGATTGATGTCACACTTCTAAGCGACGTTATAAAGCCGGCAGACCTCACCATTATCGGCAGCCACTGCATCGGCATTGACATACTTCTGAATGTGATGAACAGGCGCACCCCGCTTCAGGCAAAAATCATAAACGTCGGCTCATCCGGCGGAATTGCGGCAGCCAGGCGCGGCGAGTCCGATATCTCGGGCACACACCTGATAGACGGAAAGACGGGCATATACAACGTTCCGTTCCTGAAAAGGCTGGATATAGCGGATAGGGCCTATCTCGTCCGCGGCTACGACAGGGAGCAGGGCTTTGTAACAGCAAAGGACAACCCCCTCGGCATCGAAAGCATCGAAGACCTGATAAAAGGCAGGATTTCGTTCATCAATCGCAACCCCGGCTCCGGGACCCGTATATTATTCGACCTCGAGCTAAAAAGAGCAGCTGATAAAAAGGGTATTTCGCTGACAGAACTAAAAAATCAGATCCCGGGCTATGAAATAGAGGCAAAGTCGCACAGCGCTATAGCTGCCGCCGTCGCCTACGGACGCGCAGACACGGGCCTTGCAATCCGGACGGTGGCCCACCAGTACGGGCTCGGCTTCGTCCCGCTTCGCGAAGAGAAGTACGACTTTGCAATCCCTCACGAAAAGCTGGAGAAGCCCGCTGTTAAAAGGTTCCTCGAAGTCCTGAAATCAAAAGAATTTAAAAAAGAGCTTAAAAAGACACCCGGCCTCAAACCAACCAGGGAAACCGGGAAAATCATCCACAAACCTTAGAAAAACTTTTAATCCTTTAACTGAAAATATTCCATCTGGCGGTAAGAAAATGGAAGAACTCTGGAACAAGGTAGGTGAAGTGGACACCAAATTCGGAAAACGTATGGAGTTTATAGAAAAGGAGATGGAAAGCTGTATCTCTAACTCCCACCCGACCAGGCTGTATAATGCGTCCCGCCATTTCATACATATCGGGGGAAAGAGGGTAAGGCCAGCGCTTGTCATCCTCTCCTACGGCGCGGCGAACGGGGACGCAGAGACGAAGTACAAGCATATCACGCCTGTTGCAATTGCGGTGGAGTTGATACACGCCGCTACGATAATACACGACGACATAATCGACCGCAGCTCTATGCGAAGGGGAGTTGAAACCGTGAACAGCAGGTGGGGAGACGACACCGCGCTTGTTGCAGGGGATCTGCTGTTCTCAAAGGCGTTCGGGCTCGTGGGCATGCATGAGAAGAGGGAACTCAGCGGTATAATATCCAACGCATGTATCAGGCTGGCAGAAGGGGAGACGCTGGAGATGCTTCACACGGGAGACATGTCAATGACGGAAGAGGTGTATCTCGAAGTCATTGAAAGGAAGACCGCGACACTCTTCGAGGCCTGTACGAAATGCGGCGCAATAATGGGGGATGGCACCAAGAAAGAAATCTCAATACTTTCAAAATACGGCTACCAATTGGGGATAGGATTCCAGATGACCGACGACATTCTCGACATTGTCGCAACAGAGCGGACGCTTGGTAAACCTGTCGGCGCCGACATCTGCATGGGCAGGCCAACTTTCGTGATACTGCACACACTTGAAGTTGCGTCTAAAGACGACAAAAAAGAACTCGTTTCAATCTTGAAGAAGGATAAAAGATCTGACGCCGACATAAAACGGGCTCTTGAGATTATTAAAAACACGAACTCAATCGAATACGCATCCATGCGCGCAAAATCGCATATAGAGACAGCAAAAAAAGAGCTCAGGCAGCTAAAGGACACGGAGTCGAAAAGGGCCCTCGAAATAATTGCAGAGTACGCCGTCAACAGAAGCTTTTAAATGCCAAGGTTTATATTATACCAATTCCTAACTTAGCTCTGAAAACGGAGGAATAAAAATGAAAAGAAGGGATTACCTTCTACATGATTGAAACTGCCAAGAAAGGAATGAATCTGCCAGAGAAAGTAGCGATTTTTGACACCACGCTGAGGGACGGTGAACAGACCCCGGGAATTGCGCTGACTGCAGACGAAAAGATGGACATCGCCCGTCAGCTGGACAAGCTCGGCGTGGACATCATCGAGGCTGGTTTTCCTATTTCTTCGAAAGGGGAAAAGAACGCCGTATCCAAGATTGCGAGGGCAGGTCTGGACTTAACGGTCTGTGGACTTTCCAGAGTGCTTATTCCAGATATAGACGCATCTCTCGACTGCGACGTGGGAATGGTCCACACCTTTGTATCGACGTCCGACATCCAGATAGAGCACACTATAAAGAAATCCAAAGAGGAAGTTATTGCGCTTGCTGTGGATGCAGTGTCCTACATAAAGGACCACGGCGTCAAGTGCCTGTTTTCTGCGATGGATGCCACGAGGACAGATGTGGATTATCTGGTCAAAATCTTCAAAGCCGTTGAAGACGCGGGTGCGGATATCATAAATATACCGGATACCGTTGGTGTGATGATGCCCCCGGCAATGAGGGCATTAACGGCCGAGGTGTTCAAAGCGGTAAAGATACCGATAGACGTGCACTGCCACAACGATTTTGGGATTGCAGTTGCGAACAGTCTCGCTGCTGTGGAGGCAGGCGCAAGAGAGGTTCAGTGCACTATAAATGGACTCGGTGAGAGGGCAGGAAATGCCGACCTGGAAGAGATTGTAATGAGCCTGGTGTCCATCTACGGCGTGAAGACGAACATAAAGACCGAATACCTGTATGAGACCTCGAAGACGGTAGAAAGGCTTACAGGTATAAGAATGCCGCCCAATTTCCCTATTGTTGGCGAAAATGCATTTTCCCACGAGTCAGGCATACATACACATGGCGTGCTTGAAAGAAGCGACACGTTCGAACCCGGAGTCATGACTCCAGAGATGGTGGGCCACAGACGAAGGATTGTATCTGGAAAACATGCGGGGGCCCACGGAATACAGGCAATGCTCAAGGATTTGGAGATAAGCCCTAAAAAGGACCAGCTTTTGGAAATCACGAAAAGGGTAAAAGACCTCGGAGATAAGGGGAAAGAGGTCACAGAGGCAGACCTGCAGGCGATTGCAGAGGCAGTTATAGGCGAGGTCGCACGCGAAAAGAAGCTCGTGGAACTGATAGAATTCACAGTGACGACCGGGAACAAGGTCACGCCGACGTCATCAATAAAACTGAGATTCAAAGACACGGAGCTTACGGGTGAAGATACGGGCGTGGGTCCGGTAGATGCATCGTTAAACGCAGTAAGGAGCGTTATAAAAGATATTGAGGACATAAAGCTCACGGAATACAATCTGGAAGCGATAACAGGCGGCTCGAACGCCATCGCCGAAGTACTGGTTAAACTCGAGGACAAATCAGGGCATGTAGTATCAGGAAGGGCTGCAAGAGAGGACATAGTAACGGCGTCTATCGAGGCCATGATTTCAGGCATCAACAGAATATTCTTGATGAGAGAACGAAAATATTAATAAATAGCCAAAGACATTCATATACGATGGAAAATGCACAGAGGCGGCCAGGCGTAGAAAAGACTATAAGTGAAATAAACGAAAAGGATTACAGGGTCAGGATTCTTGGAACCGTCGTGGACCGGGACGATGCAAACAATTTATGCGTAATTGACGACGGGACAGGCAGAGCAACGGCCTTTTTTGAAGGTCAGGAGCACTTCTCTCTTATAGAAACTGGAAAGCCTTTGAGAATAATAGGAAAGGTCAGAAGAAACGAAAATGGAATTGAAATCGATGCGGAGATTATTCAGGATATGAGCATGCTTGATTTAGAACTCTCAGAACAGACGAATCAGGTCCTGGAAAAACTGAGGTGAAAGAATGTTTAAGGCGAATCTAAAGGACCCGAAACTTTTGAAGCATTCAATAGATGCGATATCAAATATGGTGGACGAGGTGGGGATTAACGTCACTGCAGAAGGCGTGACTCTAAAGGCAATGGACCCTGCGCACGTTGCGCTTGTGGATTTTGAACTGAAAAAGGATGCCTTTGACGAATATGAGGTGGATGAGCCCATTGTACTCGGCGTAGACCTTGACAGACTGAATACCATACTAAAAAGGGCAGGCACAGAAGATAAGATAAGTTTAGAACTTGACTCCGAAAACAATGCCCTTAAAATCAGGATAAAAAATGCCGCTACAAGGACGTTTAATCTCCCGTTAATAGAGGTATCTGAAGAAGAGCTCAAGGTCCCGGATCTGGAATTTCCGTGCACGGTGGAGATAAACTCGAAGATTATAAGCGAAGGAATAAAGGACGCCGAGATAGTAAGCGACCATGTGGTACTGAAGATCGACAAAAAAAACCTATACATAACAGCACATGGCGATCTGGGCAATGTAGAGGTGAAGACTGCAAAAGACGAAGCGATATCGTTCGATGTGAAGCAGGATACAAGGAGCATGTTCTCTCTGGAATACCTAAAAGACATGATAAAGGCCAGTGACATTGCCCCTACCGTAAAAATCTCTCTTGGAGATAACATCCCTGTTAGAATGGACTTTTTGGCCGAGGACATAAGGCTGAGTTTCCTTCTGGCCCCGCGAATCGAAAGCGAGTAAGGCATTCGACGAACGAAGTGAGGAGAATGCCCTTAAACCCATTTTCCAAGGAAGCAAAACGAATTGTAAAAAACGCCCCGCCCATACATGAACTTCCTGACTATA
>JAZGIK010000089.1:0-3020 GCA_036482035.1 Hydrothermarchaeaceae archaeon (SeqCode)
GAATCAGTGCGATGGAGATACCAGGAACGTACAAGGTATGCGACAGATACACCAATCAAAGCAGCCTAGCGTACTTCATGGACGGCGTGCAAAAAACCGTGCTGTGGCGGCACTATAATTATAACGGGTCGCAGATACCGATATATCTGCACTTTTCTGGGGCAGTTATCATCGAAAGAGTCGGCCCTGACAGGTTCGTGCCGTTCGATGCTGTTTATAAAAATGCAATACTCGTGCCCAGCTTTTTATTTGATGAAATTGACAGCCGGGGGCTTGTAAACACGGGCGCAAAAAACTACTGGGATTTGAATGAAATCCGCAGCAGGGCCAAGGTAAAATCGAGGGCACTGCGCCAGGAAATCGAGCAGGAGATTATGCACAGGTTTCTAGAATCTGATGCCCCTAATGGCTCGATTCTCATAAAAGATGGAAACATTTTCGGCACTATGAAATCCGAGAGTGTGGTGGGCTTGATAAAGACGCACCAGACCCTGTATCTCCAGAGCTTTTACCCTGACGTGCAACAGATGGTCTGGAATATGCCGCGCTATTGCAGGAGCATGAAGTTTTCAATCCAGCTTCTGGAGAACTCCTCGGTTTTGAGCCACAAGGTGAATTCCTTTTACCTGCGAATCAACGAACCCATCCACCCGGAAATGGGGCTTCTGAGGGTCGAATACAATACTCCACTTTCCCTTATAGAAGATATCTCTTCATGGCTTATCGCGGAGAGCAGAATCAGGGCAAACTCCGATAGATGGGACAGGCAGATATACCCGATGCAGATGTGCGAGAACTATCTGAGGACGCAGATTCCCGGTTCAAGGCATATAGAGATGGTGCTGAAATCGATGTGAGGATATGAAACCAATAGGTACAGTCGTGGGCACGAAAGGAAGGCCCAATACACCGAGCGAATTCAATTTCTGGATTCCCGCGGAAGAGAAAACTGTCTCCATCGGCTCGATAGTAAAGGTCGAGGCTGGTGCCAGGACAGCGTTCGGCATCATAGAGGACATGGTGAGCTATCTGGAGATAGATGACGCGTTGATGCACCAGCTTTCACGTGGCGGGGACCCGGAAGTTCGGGCTCCGAACAAGGAACAATCCACTATTGTCTGCCGGGCCAGGATTCTGAAACAGGAGCAGGACAGGCCCTTTAGAGAGGGCCTGGTGCTCTATCCAACATTAGAAGAGCTGGACGGCATATTCAACCTCGAGGAATGCAAAATACCGTTCGGTATTTTTGAGAATACAGATGGCTCAAAAGTACCGGTGATGGTAAACGAGAGCTATCTTTTGGGCTACGAGGGGGCCCATGTAAATATCTCGGGCATGTCGGGCCTCGGCACAAAGACATCTGCCTTTCTATTTCTGCTGAACTCTGTTTTTACTCACTGTGAAGACAGGGTTGCATGCATCCTCTTCAACATAAAAAGCGACGACCTCCTCTATATAGACGAGACGAATCCCAACCTGAATGCAAACGACAGGAGAATCTACAGAACTTGTAACGTACGTCCCAGGGGTTTCAATGCCCGCTTTTTTGCGCCTTCGGAGATCCTCGAAAGGGGCAATTCCCTCAGGGAAGACATAGAGGTTTTCAGGTGGGGATATCAGGAGATTGTAGAGTACATCCCATCCATCCTCAAGGCTGGAGACCAGGACCAAAAGGAGAAGCTCGACACCGCATTCTACGACCTCAAAAGAATGGTCAGTGAGAGGGGCCTTACCTCCTTTTCAGACATCCTTGAATTCGTGCGGAATGAACTGCTGCTCGATAGCAAGGGGTGGACTGACCTTGTAAGAGGGACCTACAAGGCGACCTGGGGCAAGCTCTACAACCAGGTGAAAGGTCTGGATGCCAAATACTTCGGTCTCACTACAGGATTTGATGATGAGGTAGTGGAACTCCCATACGATGAACTTAAAGATAGGTCCGTGTGGGTCATAGACATACAGAAGCTGGGCTTCTATCCGCGAAAACTTGTATTCGAAAAGGTAATCTCTGAATTCGTCTCCCGCCTGGAATCAAAGAGATTGAAAGTGAACAAATTGATAATCTTCATGGACGAGCTCAACAAGTACGCACCGCCTTCGCACTCTTCGGACATTGCATCATTGAAGGTGAAGCTGATAGACATAAGCGCCAGGGGGAGAAGCATCGGCCTTGCGCTCTTCGGTGCAGAGCAGTTCAAGTCAAAGGTCGACTCGAATATCCTCGGCAACACCTCCACTGACATCTACGGCAAGACCAAGGAAGCAGAACTCATCGATCCACTCTACAACAAATTCTCTAAAGAGCTAAAGGAAAAGATCCGCAGGTTTAAAAAAGAAGACAAGCTTTTGGACCACGAACTCTTCGATGCACCTGTATTTTTAAAAATGCCGAGGCCCCCGTGCATGTTGGGCTCTGACAGGTTGAAGATAGCTAAAGAGTTGGTTGCTTAACTACTTTAGTCCTTAACCAGGTATGTGTTTGTCCAGCGGGAATAACCTTCTTTGCTCACCGTGACCGTGGTCGTGGCATAAGTGGCTCCGGCTAGCTTAAATCCCAGATTATTAAAACTGGCCTTCCCTTTGCTAGTTGTAACCTGCGCATCGTTGACCCCTGCACCCTTAATCTCCACTATAGCACCCGATACCTCGCGTCCATCGTTAGCATCTCTAACTATAAAATCTACACTTGTTTGATCTTGGTTGAATGCTCCGTCACTTCCTAAATCCCCTTCCCCTACTTCCACATTAAACGAATGCGGATTCATCACGCTCACAAGATTCATCATCTGTAGAAGAATCCCAAGAACAGCGACACCAATTACAACCGCGATTACAAGCTTAAGCGGGGTCCCAACGAGCTGGCCCCGTTCGTCCCTTAAAAAGTTCCCTGCCTCCATATACTCACCAAACGCAAATATCGACTAAATGATATATAAAAGTTGGGGGTACGGGGGGAGATACCTGAAGTTTGTAAATATTATATCTAAGGAGGGGATCCTATGAAAATATGAAAATTCAGG
>JAZGIK010000090.1:0-5810 GCA_036482035.1 Hydrothermarchaeaceae archaeon (SeqCode)
GATGGTAGTCGTCCCCGTCCCGGAAAAGCCGATATCCTTTGTTCTCTAGCTGGTAAAGTATCCTGTAGTTGTTCGGGTTGGGTCTTTTGTTTGCAACCGAGTGCATGTAGCAGTGGATCTGGACCGTAGGGCGTAAGCGTCCGTAAATGTTCTCCTTCGCGACCCTGTCTACGATTTGAGTTACCGTAAAAGATTCTGAATCTAGATTTTCTTTATGTAAGAGAGCCGTAGCGATCCAAACTTCGTCTGCAGCAGATATCTTTGTCATACTATATACTACTTCTTTCTACTACTACTTAAAACTTTTCACTTTCTACCACTTCTACGTCAAAAAATAGCCAAAAATGGGGTCTGGTCCCGGTAGGTTACTTTTGATTACTTATTATATATTATAAGTAATTAGCAAATTTTTTCGATTTTTTTACAATTTTTGGTCCCGGTAGAGCTATGATTTGACCCCCTATTTTTAGTAAATTATATTACTGTTACGTAAGGGCTCCCTTCCGTAACAAGGAAGGTTTATATAAGAGCCAGAAACGCGGAATATTACGATGAGTGAAGAAAAAATAGTTAGGGCAGCCCTATACGTAAGGGTTTCAACAGAAGATCAGGTCGAAAAGGGCTCATCAATTGGTGCGCAGATAGATTTCCTGGAAGATTGGGCCCAAAAAGAGGGATACGTTGCAGTAGAGACCTACATCGATGACGGATACAGCGGGAAAAATCTGGAGAGACCGGCACTGCAGCGCCTTATTAAAGATGCAGAGTCAGGCAACTTCGATGTTGTACTATGCTACCACAACGACAGGCTCTCAAGGGACACAAGAGATGCATTAATAATCACTCAGGACCTGCTGAAGCACGACGTGCGGTTCAGATTCAGCAACCTGGACATTGACTTCACTTCCCCCGAGGGGGAACTGCTGTTCACTATGCAGGCCGGCTTTGCCACATATTTCAGAAAGGATCTGGGCAGGAAAACCAAGTTCGGGATGGAAAAAGTAAAAAGAGATGGGTATTGGGTAGGCAGGATCCCAGACTTATTTGAAAAAGAGCGCGGCAAACACACAAAGATTCTACCTACCGACACCGTAAAACGAATTTTAGAGTTAAAAAAAGCAGGAAACACCCTGCGGGATATAGCCAAAATCGTAAGCAAAGAAACAGGAAAACCCTTAAACCACGTCAAAATATGGAGAACTTTAAAGATCTACAAGACACTTGAGGGGGCAAAAAGCGAATAATACTTCTACTACTACTTTTTTAGCATTGAATCTATTTTCTCGATAAGTAATAGTGCATCCGATTTCAGGCCTTTGCCTGCCTTATCTCTGGGCCTGAGCTTGAGTATCAACGATCTATACCGTCCCAGAACCCTCGAGTATTTCGCGACCTCTTTTGGCTTCAATTTTTTGGACTTCACATCGTCGAAAATAGAGGTCAACGAGTCGTTGTACCTCTCCAGCTTTTCGTGGGTAGGCGTGGTCCTGGTAGGCTCCACGATTTTTACCCTTTTTTTAAGTGTTTTATCGAAGTCCAGGACGAGCTTTGCAAGCCTTTTCCCTCTCGGCGTCAGTTTAATGTATTTCCTCCTGCCTTCCTTCACGGATTTATTATTCCGAGGCCTTCCATCTCTTTCAGCAGGTTGAATGTATGCGCGTACGTGGCGTCTATGCTCTCCGCAATCTCTGAGACATACTGATTGTTGCGCTTATCGAGCGAAAGAAGCACCAATTTCCCCTTTTTGTGAAAAAATATATCATTCATAATATATTTTATATAATATACTAATATATAATTTTTTCGCTATTACAAAAATACTTGCAAAAATGATATAAAGGATAGCGGACTATTAATAATACATGAAAAAGGTTGGGGGAACGATGACCAGGAACGTTAAAACTATCGCGTCTGGCGATACCATAGAAGCGGCTGCAGAGACGATGAAAAAGAACAGGATTGGGTGTCTGGTTGTTGTGGACAAAGACAAACCGATCGGCATCATTACCGAGAGGGACATAGCATATAAACTTGTTGCTAAAGGAAAGGGAGGAGACACAAAGGTAAAGAAAGTCATGTCAAAGAACCTAAAAACGGTCAAGGAGGACAAGTCCCTAACAGACGCCGCAAAACTCATGGTGGCCCACGTTATCCGGAGGCTGCCTGTCGTCAAAGATGGAAAGCTTGTGGGAATAATAACCATAGATGATATAATGAAATCAGAGAAAATCGGAGAGGACTCCGGTGCCTATTCTTATACCTAAACCTTGACTTCTATTGTATCCCCGTAGCTCAAATTTTCTATTCTGTGCATGGCAGCGAAATCGCCTTCAATGCCTTTGAATTTCTCTGGTATCACGGCCCTCTCTATAGGGGCTTTTAGGCTTATATTCGCGTCCTTTTTTATCTTCCATATAGAGCTGTTAAGGCTCTCAAGCTCATCTGCAGTGAATTCCAGTTCGTACCTGTCTTTCGGTTCCGGAAACGGCTCGATATTCAGATCCTTCTCAAAAAGTTCAATATACAGTTTGTAGGTAATCATAGGTATCACAGGATACAGCAGTCTTAGAATGTTTTCCAGGCAGTTGTGCAGTGTGTAAATCGCCCCATTCTGCTCCTCTTTGCTGAACTGTCCGTCCTGGTTGTATGCCCTGTTCTTGATGAGTTCGATATAGTGTGACGCAAATGTCTCCCATATGAAGTGTTTGGTTCTGGCCACCGGGTTGTGAAAGTCATAATTTTTATACCTTTCATTGGCATACAATATCAGCTGGTTGAGCTCTTCTGTAATCCATTTATCCGACTCCGTAAGCTTTATTTCTGCATCTTTTTCAAGCGGGAACATCGATACGAATCGGGTCACATTCCAGAGTTTTGTAAGCGTTTTCTTGGTGCCCTCGATTCTATTGAAGGAGCAACGGAAATCGGTCTTTTCCAGATTGCCTTCGACAGCGGTCCACAGTCTGAAGGGCTCCGCACCAAACTTCTCCAGCACGTCCCGGGGGTCGATAACGTTTCCTTTGGATTTGCTCATCTTGCGCCCTTTCTCGTCGACTACGTGGTAATTTATCCATACATCCTCGAATATCCCCTTGCCAGTCAGAAGATAATCTTTTAAAATGGTGTAGTAGAGCCAGGTTCTCACGATTTCTTTACCCTGGGGGCGAAGCGAGCAGGGGTTATTTTTGTCGAAAAATTCCTCATTTCTGGAGTACTTTAGGATATAGAGTGGCGTTATGGAAGAGTCAAACCACGTGTCGAAGACCCTCTCGTCTCCTTTTAGTTCCGTGGAGCCGCACGTGGGACATTTTTCCACAGGGCTCTTGTCCTTCCAGGGCCTATAATATTTCCCTTTCTCCGGCAGTATTATTTCGCCACATTCGCAGTGCCATACGGGCACTTCCGTGGCATAATACCTCCTGCGCGATATCGGCCAGTCTATCTTGACCGAGTCGATCCAGTCAAGCAATATCTGCCTGCTTTTATCTGCAAAAAAGTTCGTTTCGTTTGCAAGCCTTCTCATGTCTTCCCTGAATTCAATCTGCTTCACGTAGAATTCTCTCATTTCTATGAATTCGATTTGGTCTCTTGACCTCTCGCAAACAGGCGTTCTGTGAATGACATCTTCCTGCTTGACCAGGAGATTGTTGTATTTCAATCGCTCTATCATCTCTGCTCTTGCGTCAGCAACAGGAAGTCCCTCGAGGAACACTGCATTTTCATTCATTTTACCGTCTGGATTGATAGCAATTACCGGATCGAGATCCATTTCGATAAAGAACCTGATGTCGCTGGTGTCACCAGCAGAGCACATCATGACGATTCCCGTTCCCTTTTCAGGGTCAGCCATTGGATGCGGCTGTATTGGTATCTCTTTCTCGAAGAGAGGAGTGACTGCAGTCTTGCCCTCGAGATGCTGGTATCTCTCATCATCTGGATGAAATATCACCATCCCGCACGTGCATACGAGCTCGGGCCTTGTGGTGCCTATTATAATCTCTTCTCCGGTTTCTTTCACCTTGAAAATTATGTCGCTGAATGTCGTTGGCAGCTCTTTGTATTCGATTTCGGCATCTGCGAGCGTTGTCTGGCATCCTGGGCAGTAGTTTGTGATTTTTCTGTCCTCATATATCAGACCCTTTTTGTGCATGTCTATGAACGTTTCCTGCGTCAGTGTCCTGTAGTCCTCTGAATCCGTCTCATATATCTCTCCAGTCCCGGTCCCGATATCCCACGAGTTGAAGCTGATCCCCAGTCTCAGAAATGAATCCATAGACTGTATGCCTGCCTCCTCCAACACTTTTTTGCAGAGCTCTATGAATTCCTCTCTTGGGGTGTCGGCCAGCCTTACGCCGAATTTCTGCTCCGTGGCCATCTCTATTGGGAGCCCGTTTTTGTCGAGGCCCAGTGGGAACAGCACATTGTACCCGGTCATCCGCCTGTATCTCGCAAACATGTCCATGAGCACGTAAGTCGTCACCTGTCCGATGTGTACGGGCGTGTTGACATAGGGCGGCGGGGTGTCTATCGAATATACCGGCTTCTCGCTCGATTCATCGAACTTGAACGTGTTTTTCTCTTTCCAGCCTTCGTAGATCTCTTTTTCGAAGTCCTTGTCCCACTGTTTTTCCTTTATTTTTGGTTCTGCCATGCTGTTATTCCTTCTTAAATTTCAGATACATCGAGTTCCATACCGTATTTTGCAGCCACTGTTTTGATGCCTGTAGCGTCTTCAATACTCTTTGCTTCTTTTTTTGTCTTTCCAATCATCTTCATGCCAAAGTGCTGTATAATCGCAAGTTCTGGGTCAACTTCTTTTAAAATCTTTTTCACGTCGTCAGTGCATAGGTGCATTGGTATCCTGTCGTCTCCGGGCCTGACCACGTTGAATATTATCACGCTCGAGTCCCTGTAGTTTTTAGAGAGACCTTTGAAGTAGGCCGTATCCGACGTGTAGGTCACGTTGCCAAACTCCGAATGGATTTTCAGGCCCGTGGTTGTGGAATCCCCGTGTTTTGTCGGCAGCGCCTCCATCTCAATTTCACCTATTTTAAAGCTCTTGTGGGGCTCCAGAACAAATTTTTTGCCCACCTTCGACTGATGGTGGTTTGAAATGCACGGACCGATTCCGCCGTGTCCGCTGAAAACACTTTTGCTTCCAGCAAGCACCCCTCTCTGTTTCGTCATGCCGTTCGTCATGGCCTCTACCAACACTTCTGCATCGTTGTAGTGGTCTGGATGGCAGTGCGTCACTATGACAGCGTCCGTTTTCATGGGCGAAATTCTTCTATCCTTGAGCGAAACCAGCGCCCCGGGGCCCGGATCGATGTGAACATGCATCCCGTAATGGAGCCTGAAACCCCCGGTCCTCATCGCCTGGGTCAGGGTGGCCCATCTACCGCCACCGGTTCCTAAAAATATTATCTTCATTGTAAAAAAAGGAGGGCGGTCTTGGTATATAAAAATCACTCAACATCCGTCTCGCTGATTACCTTAATTTCGACATCGTCTGCCATAAATTCATGCCCCCCGGGGGAGAATCTAATGCAAAACTCCTACGGAAAGAACAGTATTTAAATATTATATCCCTCTAATGGTTAATTAAAGAGGTGCATCTTGTGAGGAAGGCATTCAAAATAATCATTGGTATAATTGTCCTTTTTATTGTCGTTGCCGTGGGTGCAATATTCACATTCGTTTCACTTACAGAGGATATGGAGAGCCTAGGCAATCAGAACATGCTAATACTGATTGTAGACGAGACTAATAAGAATGAGGTGGAGATGGGCTTTGGCATGATGACTGAAGGC
>JAZGIK010000091.1:0-3269 GCA_036482035.1 Hydrothermarchaeaceae archaeon (SeqCode)
GGGGGGGCTTGGCGTCACTTACCAGCTTGAAGCACTTTTTATTGCTAAATGGCAGGTTTACAAAGACCATGCCCATAGCCATGCTCGCCAAAATATAAGAGAATCCCAGCTCTCTGGCCAGGCCACAAATGACTAAAATTGTGCCAAAGGACAGTAGAAGGGTCTCCATCTTGCCATTAGTGGCCTTTGATACGTATGCATACGCTACCCCAATTACTCCTCCGAGCAGGAGGGCGAGAAAAATTTCTTTGAGAGGCCCTACAACCATGCTCAAAAATGAAACGCTCCCTCCCACTAAAAGCTCAACAGCAAGGCCTGCAGCCAGCGCATAAATTATAATTGCAATGACGTCATCTATCCCTACTACAGCGAAAACCGTTGATGTCAGCGGTCCGGAGGAGCGATACTCTCTTAAGACATCTGTGGTAGCAGCGGGAGCAGTGGCTATTGAAATACCCCCAAATATCAGGCCTATCCAGAGTTTTCCAGTTAGCAAGGTGACAGCGCCAGTTACCAGAATAAAGGCCCCTAATGCCTCAAAGACAGAGATAAGTGCGATGCTTTTTCCCAGCCTCCCGATCATACGGATATTTAATTCACCTCCTATATCAAACCCGATAAGAGCTAGAACTACAAAGATTATGGGTTCTAGAGCATCCAATAATTCTATATCAAAAAGCTCAATGCCAGAGCTTCCAAGGAAAACTCCTGCCAGTATCCAGCCCACTACCTGGGGTTGGTTAATCTTTTTGCAGATTACTCCGGCTATATAACCGGCAAGAATCGCAACGCCGATAAGAAGAATTACATCTGGCATCTTGCCACCCTTGATTAGGCTTTATTAAGTCAAACTATAAAACAATGCCCCAAATAAATTTATATTCCTGACATTCATTGCATGTCCAATGCAAAAAATCGGTATTTCTTCAATGGCCCTCTGGAAATACAGCCCGAAGGATGCTGTAAGGAGGGCGTCCGAACTCGGTTTTGAGTCCTGGGAAATAATGCTTGAGGGTAAGCACTTCCAAAAGGATTACACCAAAATAAAAGAGCTTGCGGATTCGTATGGCCTAAAGCTTTTTGTTCATGCGCCCTTTTCTGACCTGAACATTGCAAGCTTGAACGAGCGCATAAGAAAAGAAACGCTGTCGCAGATTTTTGAAGCAGTTGAAACAGCCGACTTTCTGGAGTCAGACATCATTACCATGCACTCGGGCAGGCTTTCTCCACTCGGGATGTTGTTCAGGGAAGAGGCCTGGGAAACAAACCTTAAAAGCATTGGAGAGGCTTTAGAGTTCGTATCTGATTTCGATCTCAAGCTGTGTCTCGAGAACATGCCAAATTTTCCTTTCGCTTTTTGCTGCGAAATTGATGAGCTGCAGAGGGTTTTGGACATTGACCCGGAACTTGGCCTGACTCTGGATATTGCCCACGCCCATACCTGCGGCGATGAAATAGAGTACATAAATGAGCTGAAGGACAGGGTGCTGCATGTGCATCTTCACGACAGCGACGGTTTAAGCGATTCACACGATGCGATCGGTGAGGGCAACATAGACTTCAGCAGAGTAATGTATCACTTAAGGGATTTCAAGGGATACAAGATAATAGAAACGCGGAATGAAGACGCGGCTATACCAAGTAAGGAAAAATTAGAAGAAATTAATTCTTTATGACCTTTATCCAGGAAATCCTCCTGCCCCTCATTCTATCTACGATGAGAGTAACGTTGTCTACTTCTACTTTCTCTCCTGTTATAGGGATATCCCCAAGCGTATTGAAAATCAGGCCCCCTAAAGTTCCAAAATCATCTTCTGGAAGGATTGTGCCGAGTGCCTCGTTAACGTCGTCGATGCTCGTTTTGGCATTTACCAGGGCAGTGGTATCGTCAATTATCTTTATCGGGAGCTCCTCTTTTTCGTCTAGTATTTCGCCCACAATCTCCTCCACAAGGTCCTCCAGAGTGACAAGCCCTGCTGTGCCTCCGTATTCATCGACGACTACGGCCATCTGTGTCTTGCCTGCCTGCATCTCGTCTAATATCTCGTCAAGCTTTTTGGTCTCCGGGACGTAATATGCCTGCCGCATGATGTCTTTAACCTTCGTGCCGGGCTTACTGGCCTTGAGAAGGTCTTTCGAGAACAGGAACCCCGCGACATTATCGATGCTTTCTTCGTGTACTGGCGTTCTGGAATATCCGGTCTCAAGCACCAATTTTTTGGCTTCTTCGAGATCAGCGTTGCCGTCTATAGCGGAGATATCAATTCTGGGCACCATGACTTCTTTTGCCGTAGTATCCCCGAATTTGAACACACTTTTTATCATCTCCTTCTCGTCCTTCTCGATGATTCCCTCTTTTTCGCCGACCTCCACGAGCATCTTTATCTCCTCTTCTGTAATAAAGGGTCTCTTCGTCTCTCCGCCAAAAATCCTTATGACTGGTGTTGTTATGAGCACAAGGCCTCTCACTATGGGATACAATAATTGCACCAGTGTTGAGATCGGCCGTGCCACGAATAGGGATACTCTCTCAGCATTTTTTGCTGCAAATGCCTTCGGGGTGATCTCGCTGAAGACCAATATCATCAGAGTCGCTACGCCTATGGCTATCCCTACTCCCCTGTTCCCAAAGAAAGATATTGCGAGAGACGTTATAACTGCAGCAATCCCCACATTCACTATATTATTGCCTACAAGTATCGTTGCCAAAAGCCTGTTCGGTCTCTCAAGGAGCCTGTTAAGTATAACCGCCTTTGACAATCCCTCTTCTGCAAGCTTCCTGATTCTGACTTTGTTCACCGAGAACAGAGCTATCTCTGACCCAGAGAAGAATGCAGACAACAAAAGTAATATGAACAATCCCAGTATTTCAATCCGTATTAAATTCAAAGACTTATTTTCCCCCTACTCTAGAAGAACGGCATTTATGTTCCCATCCTGTCCCGGTCTGGAGGTAACCCTTGCCGGTCCCATCTTCGTATCTATAATTGCTCCTTTTGTTACCACATTTCTCCTGATATAATGAGGATTTGCCCTATTTTCTTTGACGTCTATAATTTCCTCTTTCTTGCTCTTGCCTATCTTTGTAGTTACGTTGGCATACTGTGCCACCCTGAGTTTAACCTTTGCAGTTTTTCCCCTAGTTTTTATCCTCTTGGCGCGCCTCTCACCCACCTTGGTCTCGATCTGCTCTCTGCCCATCTCGTACTTTTTCTTGTGTTTGTGGCGTCTGAGCTTGCCCCCTGTTATTTTTCTTTTCGACTTTCCGT
>JAZGIK010000092.1:0-2030 GCA_036482035.1 Hydrothermarchaeaceae archaeon (SeqCode)
TGGATGCGATGGTTCTCATTCCAACCTGCGATAAAATCGTTCCAGGGCACCTCATGGCAGCAGCAAGGCTTAACATACCCTCTGTCATTGTTACCGGAGGCCCTATGTGTCCTGGCATTTTCGAAGACAGAAAGGTCGACTTAATATCTCTTTTCGAAGGTATTGGAGAACTAAGGGAAGGCAAGATCACGAAGGAAACGCTCAAAGGTCTCGAAGGCCTTGCATGCGCGGGAGCAGGTTCGTGCGCCGGCCTTTTTACAGCCAATACAATGGCATGCATGACCGAGGCGCTTGGGATGTCCCTTCCAGAATGCGGCACATGCCATGCAGTGGACGCAAAGAAACTGAGGATTTCGAAACGGTCCGGCATGAAGATAATGGAGCTCATCGAAAAAAATATTTCACCAGAGGACATAATGACAGAAAAGGCATTTGAAAATGCGATCTCGGTCGATATGGCTATCGGGGGGTCTACAAATACCACCCTCCACCTTCCAGCAATTGCAAACGAGATGGAGATTGCAATAGAGCTTTCATTATTCGACAGGATTAGCAGAAAAATACCGCATCTGACAAATCTCCGTCCTGGAGGAGAGCACTTCATGCTTGACTTCGACCAGGCCGGCGGGGTTCCGGCAGTTATGGACCGGATAAAAGACGGGCTAAATATCGACTGCCTCACAGTCACAGGCGAATCTCTTAAAGAAAATCTGAAAAAATTGAAAATAGTCAACCCAGATAAAAATAAAGAGGTGATACGGACAGTCGACAATCCCTACCACCCGGAAGGAGGGATAGCTATCCTTCATGGCTCCTTGGCACCACTGGGTGCTGTCGTCAAGCAAACTGCAATACATCCTGACATGCTTGTCCACAAAGGGCCTGCAAAGGTCTTTAACAGCGAAGAAGAAGCAAAGGCGGCAATCTCTGCAAAGAAAATACAACCCGGAGACGTTATAGTCATAAGATTTGAAGGTCCCAAAGGTGGTCCTGGAATGAGAGAGATGCTGGAGGTTACTTCCATTATTGCGGGTATGGGATTGATCGATTCCGTCGCGCTCGTTACTGACGGAAGGTTTTCAGGCGGCACGAGAGGTCCATGCATCGGCCACATCTCACCCGAGGCTGCCAGAGGGGGACCGATAGCCCAGGTCCGAGATGGGGACACCATAGACATTGATATTCCTAACAGAAAGTTGGATATTGCTATATCAGAGGACGAACTCAATAAAAGAGAAAAAACAGTGTCTGCCCAAAAAAGCATAAAGAAAGGACACCTCTCAAAATACCGCGATGTGGTCGGTTCCGCAAACGAGGGAGCTATTCTTCGGAGGCCTCGTACGCCTCGTTCCCGTAAAGATCTGTGAGATACTTCCTTTGCTCCTCGGTTGTTTTTCTTTTTCCTTCTTCAATTATAAGTATATCTTTTCGGCCCCGGTTGACATCCTCTTTAATCCGATACTTCCCGACATTAAACTTCTCGACTCTATGTCCGCACAGGCTGCAGACCAATACCTTCCTATTTTCGCTGTTTTGGGGAACCATTAGGCTCTTGCAGGAAGAACAGAATTCCAAGAAGCATCCCCCTGGATTTTTTTGAACATTATCGCCAAGCATAACGTCTGAAAAAATATCCGTGTTTTTAACGATATACTGAAAAATCATTAAACTAGGTTAACAATGGTTGTAGAACGTCACTCTTTTGTGCCATTGGTCTCTCTCGTCAACTCTTTTACGAGATTGGTGAGTTCTAAAAGCATGTTGGATTGTTCCCTCAACTTTCCTCTTAAAAAGGCAGTTTCTGACTTAACAGAGGTTATCTCTTTTTCGATGGTCTCGGCTTTCCTGAGCAGCAGATCGTAATCTTTATCCCCTTTTGCGCTGGGCTGCCTGTCTATTTTTCCTTCAATGAGTTTCTCTAGCTCTATCAAGTCTACCTTCGCGTTCAGGATTTCGTCTATTTCTTTCTTGTCCATTCTTAACTCCTCCATCTGATTTTAGGTAGTGTTGAAAGTAGCGGTTGATTATTT
>JAZGIK010000093.1:0-6224 GCA_036482035.1 Hydrothermarchaeaceae archaeon (SeqCode)
AAATGTACTCCCAACTCGTCTCTGTCGAGGCCGTTGAGCATATGTCTTCTCTTTTTAAAAGAGATAACGGCTCACTCGGAAGTCTTGACTCTCTTAAAGGTATCGCAGATACTCTGTCAGAAGTGTCAGCAGAGTCCTACAGAGCTTCAATTGTAACTGGAAAGTCTAAAAAATTTGCGCCAGAAAACTTCCCGCCGTGCATTCAAAGCGTTCTGCAGGGGGTTTCGTCAGGCTCCAGAAACTATGCAATAAGCGTGCTTTTGGCTTCGTTTTTGTCCTATGCGAGAGCAGCGCCGGGAAAGGTCGATGACCCAATGATCTCTGATTTTATTAAAGACCAAAAAATCCTTAACGACGAAATCATGCCTCTTATATACGAGGCTGCCCAGAGGTGCCGGCCCCCGCTTTTTGAAGATCAGCCGCTCGAAAAGATGAATGTCTCCTATCACCTGGGGCTGGGGCTGACCGAAGATGCAAAGCTAGAAAATTCAGGCAGCTCCAAGTGGTATTTTCCACCGAACTGCGAAAAGGTACGGAGGGAATCGCCTGCCCTCTGCAGTCCGGATGACCTG
Organism: Hydrothermarchaeaceae archaeon (SeqCode); assembly: GCA_036482035.1. Lineage (GTDB taxonomy): Archaea > Hydrothermarchaeota > Hydrothermarchaeia > Hydrothermarchaeales > Hydrothermarchaeaceae > JAHJSX01. The sequence goes on from JAZGIK010000093.1 coordinate 573, forward strand.
TGCCAGAAGATAAAAAATCCCCTTAACTATTATTTTATAAGGATGAAAGGTACTGAAGATGATAAGGTGGAGGAGAAGGACAATATAGAACGGAAAATTTAAAACCTCTTACTACAAGAGGGAGCAAAAATGTGCGGCATAGTTGGTTACATAGGTGAAAGAGACGCCTCGCCCATCCTTTACGAAAATCTGAAGAGGCTTGAGTACAGGGGCTACGATTCATGCGGCATTGCGACCCTTGACACCAAAATCCGGGTGAAAAAAGACGTCGGCATGGTCGAAGAAATAAACAGAAAGATTGACCTTGAATCACTTCCAGGAAAGCTCGGCATTGGCCATACAAGGTGGGCCACCCACGGAGGAGTAACAAAGAATAATGCACACCCGCACATCGACTGTACTGGCGAGATTGCAGTAGTCCACAACGGGATAATATCCAATTTTTCCAGTCTGCAGGAGTCGCTGTTAAAGAAAGGGCACAAATTCAAATCTGAAACAGACACCGAATCAGTAGTCCATCTGATTGAGGAGAAATACAAAGGGGACCTCGAAACCGCTGTAAGAGATGCACTGGCTGAGGTCAAGGGCACATATGCCCTTCTGGTATTCTCTTCCCGTGAGCCAGACAGGATAATTTGCGCGAGAAATGAGAGCCCGCTGATGCTGGGCATTGGGGACGGTGAGATGTATATCGGCTCTGACATTTCTTCATTTCTCAGATATACCAAAAAGGCCGTACCCCTGGACGAGAAAGAGTATGCAGTAGTCACAAAAGACGGGTATGAGATAACATCGCTATTGACCGGTAAAAAACTGAAAAAGGAAATCATGGAGATAGAGTGGTCAGAGGAAGCTGCAAAAAAGGACGGGCATGAACACTTTATGTTAAAAGAGATACTCGACCAGCCTGCATCCATTGTAACTTCATTAAATGTTTACCCTGAAGACATATCAAAACTTGCTTTGATGATGGAGGATGCAGGCAGAGTATATCTATGTGCGGCAGGTACAAGCCTTCACGCCGCAATGGTGGCTGAACACTGGTTTTCAGCACTGTGTAAAAAGTCCGTGATTGCAACGGACTCCTCCGAACTGCAGAACAAAGGTGTAATCGACAGTGATACACTCATTGTTGGCATTACTCAATCAGGGGAGACGTACGACACGCTTGCTTCGATGCGCTATGCAAAAGGAAAGGGCGCAAAGATAGCTGCCGTAGTAAATGTCACAGGTTCTACAGCCGCGAGGTTTGCAGACCATTTCGTCCTCCAGGGCTCTGGAACTGAAATCTCGGTTTGTGCAACAAAGACGTTCACGAGCCAGCTGATAATCCTATTGAGAACCGCTTTAGAGCTGGGCAAACACAGGGGCATCGACGTTTCAAAAATCGAAAAAGAGCTTTTGAAGCTGCCAGAGTATCTTGAGAAGGCAATAATGCTGCAAAAAGAGATTAAAGAGATTTCGAAAAAGTATCTGACTGTAAAGAACTACATTTACATAGGCAGAGGAGTGAATCTGCCAAGCGCATTGGAGGGCGCATTGAAACTGAAAGAGATTACATATCATCATGCAGAGGGCATGAGCGGGGGGATGCTCAAGCACGGTACAATATCGCTAATAGACATGGGCATGCACGTGATTGCCATTGTACCTTCGGAGGGGGAGAACAGGACGAGGATGAAGAGCAATATACAGGAGGTAAAGGCAAGGGGCGGCATGGTCATAGGTATAACATCCGGGAGGCCCCTGGAGGAGTGTGATGTAAACATCGTTGCTCCCGAGTGCGATGAGGTCGTCTCTCCTTTGGTATTTGCACCCATATACCAGCTACTGGCATATTACACTGCGGTAAACCTCGGCAGAAACGTGGACAGGCCACGGGCACTTGCAAAGAGCGTCACGGTTGAGTAAAGTTTATAAGGCATGTTTTCAGACTTGAAATACTGTTGTTAGATATGGTAACGATTTTAACCGGCGGACAGTGGGGAGACGAGGGGAAAGGAAAGATAGTAAGCTACCTCAGCCTGAATGACCGGCCGGATGTCATAGCAAGGGCAGGCGTGGGCCCAAATGCAGGGCATACTGTCATTTACAAGGGCAATAGATATCCTTTGAGGCTGACTCCTTCTGGCTTTTTGTATGAAAAGGCAAGGCTTTTGATTGGTGCAGGTGTTCTCATAAATCCGGACGTTATCCTGGAGGAGATTAAGAGTCTCGGAACCCAGGATAGAATAGGTATAGATATGCGGTGCGGGATAATCGAGAACGAGCACATCGAAAGGGACAAGAAATCAGACCATCTGACAGGAAAAATTGGCAGTACCGGCACAGGATGCGGTCCCGCGAACATCGACCGGGCAAACAGGTCATTAAAGCAGGCAAAGGATATAGATGCTTTAAAGCCATACCTGATAGACGTGCCACAGGAAATAGACGACGCCATAAATAGCGGCAAAAAGGTCTTCGTCGAGGGCTCGCAGGGATTCGGCCTCAGCCTGTTCTATGGAACGTATCCATTTGTAACGTCGAAGGATACGAACGCAGCGATGACATGTGCAGATCTGGGCATTGGACCGAGAAAGGTTAAAGATGTGATAGTCGTATTCAAGTCCTTCCCGAGCAGGGTCGGGGAAGGACCATATCCGACGATGATTTCTGAAGAAGAAGCAGAGAGGCTGGGTATACAGGAATTTGGAACAGTGACAGGCAGGCCGAGAAGAGCAGGCACATTCGACTTTGAAATGGCCAGGTACTCCGCAATGATAAACTCGGCAAGCCAGATTGCGCTTACATGCGTGGATTATTTTGACAGGGAGTATCAAGGCGTAAAGGAATATGAAAAACTTTCACCAAAAATGAAAGAGTTTATCGACGAGGTCGAAAAGAAAGTAGAGGTGCCAGTGGCCCTGATATCGACTGGACCGGATCTGGAGGATACCATAGACCTGAGAGAGGAAAAGCTATGACGAAGTATATTTTTGTCACAGGCGGCGTCCTTTCGGGCCTGGGAAAGGGAGTGACTACCGCGTCTATTGGACTCATTCTGAAAAGCAGGGGTGTCAAGTTAGATATCTGCAAGATCGACCCGTACTTGAATGTGGACCCGGGACTTATGAACCCCTATCAGCACGGCGAGGTCTGGGTTACAAAAGACGGTTACGAAGCAGACCTGGATTTCGGACACTATGAGCGATTCCTGGACGTCGAGATTGGAAAAGACCATAACATAACGACCGGTAAAGTGTACCTCTCTGTACTGGAAAGAGAGCGTATTGGAGAATATCTGGGGCAGACGGTCCAGATTATCCCGCACATCACCGACGAAATAAAAAACCAGCTGAACGAAATTACAAGGAAAAATAATCCTGACGTACTGATCGTTGAGATCGGAGGGACCACCGGGGACATAGAAAGCATGCCGTTTCTGGAGGCTTTAAGGCAGATGCGTATGGAAAACGGAAGGTCGAATGTACTGTTTGTGCACGTAACGCTGATCCCCACTCTAGACGCGGTTGGAGAGCAGAAGACAAAGCCGACACAGCACAGCGTAAAAGAATTGAGGGGCATCGGCATCCAGCCGGATATACTGGTGTGCAGGACAAAAAAACGGCTGCTAAATGAAACTAAAGCAAAACTTGCGCTCTTTTGCGATGTCAGAAAGCTGGACGTAATAAGCAATCACGATGTGGAGAGCGTGTACGAGGTACCGCTCGTCTTAGAGAAGCAGGGTATTGGCGACAACGTACTGGACAGGCTGAACATCAGAGAAAAGAAACATGACATGAAAAAGTGGGAGGAATACGTTCAAGGTATGAAGAGCCCGAAAAGAGAGGTCGAGATTGGGATAGTAGGAAAATACACGGATTTAAGGGACTCTTATATAAGTATAGTAGAGGCGCTAAAGCATGCAGGCACTGCAAATAGTGCAAGAGTAAATATCAAGTGGATAGAGTCTCTCGACCTCGAAAAAGACTCTGGCAAAATTAAAGAATTTGAAGGAGTCGATGGTATACTCGTGCCAGGAGGATTCGGGGAAAGGGGCTCTGAAGGAAAAATCCTCGCAATAAAACATGCGAGAGAGAACGGTGTCCCCTATCTTGGAATATGCTTCGGCTTCCAGCTTGCGGTAGTGGAATTTGCAAGAAACGTTGCCGGGCTGAAAAAGGCACATAGCAGCGAGCTTAATCCAAAAACCCCTAGCCCCGTGATAGACCTACTGCCGGAGCAAAAGAAGGTAAAGCAAATGGGCGGCACTATGAGGCTTGGTGAAATACCTCTTGTTATTGAGAAAGGCACGACGGCGTACAAGATATACAACAAGAAAGAGGTAGGAGAAAGGCACAGGCACAGATTCGAGGTCACCCCAAAATACATAAATAAATTAGAAAAACATGGCCTAAAATTCTCTGCAAAAAGTGACAACAATCGCAGGATGGAAATACTGGAAATACCTGCTCACCCCTATTTCCTGGCAACGCAGTTCCATCCAGAATTCAAGTCCAGACCCCGGAGACCTTCACCGGTCTTTGATGCGTTCATAAAGGCCGCAATAAAGAAGTGATTCGATGTTTGACCCAACAAGCGAGATACCTGAAGTGACGATTTACATATTATCGATGATATATCTACCAAACTCGGACGTCTTTACTTTTGTAGCGCCTTCAATCTGCCTCTCAAGATCGTAGGTAACAAGCCCCTTCTGTATAGTCTTTTTAATCCCCTCGACTACAAGGTTGGCCGCCTCTTGCCATCCGAGATACTCGAGCATCATGACTCCTGAGAGGATTATGGACGAGGGGTTCACCACGTCCATGCCCGCATATTTGGGAGCTGTACCATGCGTGGCTTCAAAAACTGCTATAAAATCGCCAATATTCCCACCGGGCGCCATCCCGAGTCCTCCAATTTGCCCTGCGGCTGCGTCGCTTATATAGTCACCGTTCAAATTGGGCAGCGCCAAAATGTCGTATTCATCTGTCCTTGTAAGAAGCTGCTGTAACATGTTGTCCGCCAGTCTGTCCTTGATTACTATCTTGCCCTCGGGAACCTCTCCATCGTGCTTATCCCGGAGCTCGTCTTCAGTTATCACTTTATCTGCAAATTCCTCATTTGCTACTTTGTAGCCCCAATCTCTGAAAGCCCCTTCTGTATACTTCATGATATTGCCTTTGTGCACAAGTGTCACGCTTGTTCTGTTCGTATCTATTGCATATTTTATGGCCTTCCTTACAAGTCTCCCGGTACAAAATTCGCTTATAGGCTTTATTCCTATTCCAGAATCCTTCCTGACATCGACTCCGAATTCATCTTTTAGAAATGTAATTAGGTGCTTCGCTTCTCTACTTTCACTCGGCCATTCTATGCCGGCGTAGACATCCTCCGTATTCTCCCTAAATATTACTATATCCATGTCTTCGGGTCTTTTGACAGGACTTGGAACACCTGGAATGTAGTAGACAGGGCGTACACATGCATATAGGTCGAGCTTCTGGCGAATTGTCACGTTCAAGCTCCGATATCCGCCACCGATAGGCGTTGTTAGCGGGCCTTTTAATGTCACTACGTGCTCTTCGATGGCTCTAAGTGTATCTTCAGGCAGGAGTTCCCCGTACTTTTCCTGTGCCTTTTCTCCTGCATAGACCTCCATCCAGA
>JAZGIK010000094.1:0-3055 GCA_036482035.1 Hydrothermarchaeaceae archaeon (SeqCode)
CTGACTGAAAGCATAAGTGGAAATAAAATGGTAAAGGTAAGAGTACGAGACCAGAGGGTCCCGGAACTCGGAGACAAGTTTGCATCGAGACATGGACAAAAGGGCGTTATCGGTGCAATTGTGCCCCAAGAAGATCTGGTCTTTACTGAATCCGGTATTATACCTGACCTTGTAATCAATCCACATGCCATACCTTCCAGGATGACGGTGGGACAGGTGCTGGAAATGATAGGCGGCAAGGTTGCGTGCCTTGAAGGGAGGCGGGTCGACAGCACTCCATTCTCTGGTGAGAAGGAAGAAGGTTTGAGGCAGGCCCTAATAGAGAACGGCTTCAAGTCAGGGGGGGGAGAAGTGGTGTACAGCGGCACAACGGGCGAGAGAATCGAGGCAGAGATATTCATTGGAGTCGCCTATTACCAGAAGCTACACCACATGGTTGCAGGAAAGATTCACGCCCGTTCGAGAGGGCCGGTACAGGTGCTAACAAGGCAACCTACCGAAGGAAAGGCCAGGGAAGGAGGCCTGAGGTTCGGTGAAATGGAGAGAGACTGCTTAATAGGCTACGGTGCCTCATTGCTTTTAAAAGAAAGACTGCTCGATGAATCAGACCACTATTTAATGCAGGTGTGTGTGAAGTGCGGCTCGGTAGCGGTTTACGACAGAATCAGAGACACTATATACTGCTCGATATGCGGCAGAGACACGGACGCTGCAGAGGTGGAGGTGAGCTATGCTTTCAAGCTGCTTTTAGACGAGCTTAGGTCCCTTGGAGTGTATCCAAGACTTATACTGGGGGAGAAAGCATGAGAATCCTGCCAAAGAAGATAGTTGGCGTGAAGTTTGGGCTTTTATCACCGGATTATATCAGAAGAATTGCAGAGGTAAAGATAACTACTGCAGACACATATGACGAGGACGGATACCCTATTGAAAGCGGGCTTATGGACCTCCGGTTGGGAGTAGTGGATCCCGGGTTGAGGTGCAAGACCTGCGGAAGCCGTGCTGGCGAATGCCCCGGGCACTTCGGGAGAATAGAACTCTCGAGGCCTGTAACCCATGTGGGGTACATAAAACTCATATACAAGGTCCTGCAGGCGGTCTGTGGAAAGTGTGGGCATCTGGCCCTTCCTGAAGAGCGAATAGCGGAATACCGGGAGGACATCAGAAAGTATAGAAAGCTAGGCAAAAACACTGGCGACATTGTGGACGACCTTTTAGCAGCTGCGAAAATGAGCAGAAAGTGTCCTCATTGTCAGGAGGAGAAGAACAATGTAAAATTCGAAAAACCGACCGGGTTTATTGAAGAAAAAAACAGGCTGTCGGCAACTGATGTCAGAGAACGTCTTGAGAATATCACAGATGAAGATGCAGAGGTTATGGGATTTGACTTGGAGGTTTCGCGGCCTGAATGGATGATGATTACGGTGCTCCCCGTACCTCCGGTGACAGTGAGACCTTCAATAACGCTGGAATCTGGCGAAAGGAGCGAGGACGACCTCACACACAAGCTGGTGGACATACTGAGAATCAATCAAAGGCTTTATGAAAACGTTGAAGCGGGTGCCCCGCAGCTTATTGTAGAGGATCTGTGGGAACTGCTCCAGTATCATATCACTACATACCTCAACAATGAAGTAGCAGGTGTTCCGCCAGCGAGACACAGGTCTGGCAGGCCTCTAAAGACTATTACACAGAGGCTTAAGGGTAAAGAGGGGCGATTCAGAAGCAATCTCTCTGGAAAGCGGGTAAATTTCTCGGCAAGAACTGTGATATCCCCTGATCCAAATATCAGCATAAACGAGGTAGGGATTCCACAGAAAATCTCAGTGGAATTGACTGTGCCGATGAGGGTTACTGAGAGAAATATAGGATATGCCAAGAGTTTGGTTTTAAACGGGCCAGAGAACTATCCCGGCGCCAACTATGTGGAGAGAGCAGATGGGATGAGGATAAAACTTGGCCAGGTGAAAAAGATAGAAGAGATACTGGAAAAGATAGAGCCGGGATGGAAGATTCACAGACATCTTAGGGATGGCGATGTGGTACTCTTCAACCGGCAGCCCTCTCTTCACAGAATGAGCATAATGGCACATGAAATCGTGGTCATGCCATACAAGACTTTCCGCGTCAATTTGTGCGTGTGCCCACCGTACAACGCTGACTTTGACGGAGACGAAATGAATCTACACTCCATACAGGGCGAAGAGGCAAGGGCTGAGGCGAGAATCCTGATGAGAGTACAGGAACAGATGCTCTCCCCGAGGTTTGGCGGTCCTATAATCGGCGGCATTCATGACCATATATCTGGAGCGTACCTGATGACAAAGCCTGGTGTGAAATTTACAAAACGTGAAGCGTTTAACATGCTGTATTCCTCTGGAATTGAAAGAGAACTCCCGGAACCACTTATTGAAAACGGAGAAGAATATTACTCCGGCCAGCAACTCTTCGGGCTTTTACTGCCCAGGGACATGAATCTGGTTTATGAGGCGAAGGTATGCAAAAAATGCGAGGTTTGTGAAGAGGAGAACTGCCCACATGGAGCGTATGTTGTTATAAGAGGCGGAAAATTGCTATCGGGTATAATGGATGAAAAGTCGTTTGGCGCTTTCGCTGGAGAGATTTTAGACAGAATCGTGAAGGATTACGGCACTGATATCGCCAGGGATTTTCTCGACAAGGCAACGAGGATTGTAATAAAAGCTATTACACAAAAGGGCTTTTCGACGGGGATAGAGGATGAGGATCTGCCAGAGGACGCCCTTGAAAGGATAGAGGATGTCCTAGACACTGCGGAAGGAGAGGTGAATGAGCTTATAACAGCATACCAGGAAGGCATCTTAGAGCAGCTGCCAGGCAGGACTATCAAGGAAACACTTGAAATGAGAATCATGCAGACACTTAGCGAGGCGAGGGATAGGACAGGAGATCTTGCCAATGAGTATATGGAACGAGAGACCGAACAGAAGGATAGGGAAAACAGTGCAAGGATTATGGCAATCACCGGTGCAAGGGGGAGCCTTTTAAATCTGACGCAGATGTCCGCCTGTATAGG
>JAZGIK010000095.1:0-2326 GCA_036482035.1 Hydrothermarchaeaceae archaeon (SeqCode)
GGACGTCCTCTATTTTCCTGAAAGTATCACAAAAAATCAGTAGTTCTCTCCCAGCAGGTGGACATTCCCGATGTGCACGCGGTGCAGGCCGGCACGTTCGGCCGCCTCTTTGCAGCGCATGGCATGCGTGCGGGACGTGGTCGGAAGGTTCTGGAGGTAGAAATGAGGATAGAAAGCGAGCAGGCTGTAAGGAATTTTCGGATTCAACCTGGCAATATAGCCGGCTATGGCGCTGACCTCCTGCTCGTCTACATATCCGGGAACCAGCAGGGTGCTGGCGATGAGAAAAGGTGGTTCCGGCCTTTTAGGTATCCATGTGCTCAATGCCTTGAAATTATCCAGGGTTTTTCGGTTTGTGACGCCACACAGCGCATGATGAATACCGTCATCCCATGCCTTTAGGTCAAACTTGATACATCCACCGGACCGCATGGATAGCTCGGCCATCATGCCTATATAAGGCTCCTGCATAGCGCCGTTTGTTTCCCAACATATTCTGCAAATGCGGCCTGATGTCTGTTTCAATGCGAGTGTTGACGCTTTAATAGCATGGAGAATCTGGGGCGTTGGGTCGCCACCGAAATAACAGATGCACGTAGTATTTTCGTCAACTCTCCTTGCCAACTCCTTTGCAGAAAACGCGCGAGATGAAAACGTATGTTCTTTGAAATGATAATTTTGGCAGTAAAGGCAATTAAAAGAACAGGCATTGTAAAAGACGGCTAGGTTTTTATAGCCATACTCCGGACCTTTGGAAACGGCATATCGCGGGTAGCCGGACCCTTGACCACCGGCACAGACAAAATTCGCTACACAGTTCGTGGGAAGGGGATCGTGGTAATAGGACAGGTTCCCTTCATGGGGCCGTCCTCCCTTGAGTTTTCCGGATTTGACGCGGCGAAGGCCGCAAAAGCCTGCGTCCCCCTCAGGTATCCTGCACCTGTGGACGCAGAGCGGACAGGAGCCACCATCTGCTGCATTGGGAGGAGCTACCGGAAGTCCATATGCCTTCCGGCTGTGATCGTGAACGGCCTTGATTTTCGGCCAGACCTCCTCAAAATGCGCCCGGATACAATCCGCACAGAAGCCGATCACCTTGGAGACGGTCTTGGCCGTCTTATTGCAGTATTGGCATGTACCCATAAGGCTCACGTGTAACGACCCTGGGTAGTCTGAATTACATATAGAGTGCAGCTACATTCAATTTTGAAACTGAAAGTTCCGCTCCCGATCTTCTGACCGCCTAATAGCGCTCGTAATGCACCAATGATGTGGTGATCACCGGAAGCATCTATCCTGATTTTTCTTTGTATTTGCATCTTATATCACAAAAGACATCAATGGCGACTTATAAAGTGAAGAAAGTGAAGTGTCCTTACCAGTTAAGCGAATCGCCTTCCTTGGCAGGCATAAAATGTCACCTTTTCAAACGTCTCTTTGTGCCTCCAAAAATAAAGAATCAGCCAGCCTGTCCCTGTTCTTTTTAGATACATGCGTAAGGACTACATCATCCCGTTCTTTTATCTTTTGTATGAACCGATCTCCTTTTTGAGAGATAGAACCGATAACCCGATGTTTTGAGTCGAGTATTCTTATCAACGTCTGCCTGAACAGCGGAGAGAGACATTCCATCTTCCCAATCTCGTCGATCACCACAATTTCATCAGGCTTCATAGGTATTATCGACGGAACCGCAATACGATCAATATCATCGAGGTTAACCCCGTACTTGCCGACTCTGTAACGGCTTCTGATGTTTTGATGGGCCAGCACACCCTTTTTCCCGTCTAACGTGATTACAGAAAAACCAACTCTTTTCCCTTTCTCTTTTATCTCCCGGGTAAAAAAACCGGTCATCGGCTTTTCGATGCGGAGGATAACCTTTTCGATAAGGGTAGATTTGCCACATCGGGGTGGACCCGTTACAAGAATATTTTTCGATGTCATCTAATTTGACTCCGGATATTAATGATTTTTTACGAAGTCATCATCTATATTCACCCTTTTGAAAAACATGAGGATGACCGGATGGTATGAGATCATACGCAATATTAGGGACATCCAGGCGTTGGAACATCCGCAGTGCCTGTCTGTTTTAACTGGAAAATCCACCCCGATAAAGCTGAAGGACCGATAATCCTTGCAGTCTACTGCGAGCTATGGTTAGCCCTTGGTCTATTAGTGCTGTAAAGATTTTGTACCATTCCGTTCAAGTATCGACAAAATTTCATCTGCCACTGATTTGGTTGTTGGACCTTCGAGAATAAGGAAACAAACGCTTTTATTACCTACTCGAAGAAATGTCCACGTTATGGGTTGCGTATGT
>JAZGIK010000096.1:0-4708 GCA_036482035.1 Hydrothermarchaeaceae archaeon (SeqCode)
AAACATTTTTGAAGTTCTTGTGGGTCTTCTCTCTGGGGTCCACGAATATCTCGACCTCGGCCTGGCTGAACTCCCTGAGCCTGATTACCCCCTGCCTCGGGGATATCTCATTCCTATAAGCCCTGCCCAGTTGGGCAACCCCAAATGGCAATTTTTTCCTGTAGAACGAATATAGGCGATTGAACAGCACAAACATCGCCTGGGCGGTTTCAGGTCGAAGGTATCCAACCCTCTTTTCCCCAGGGCCGATATGAGTCTTGAACATCAGGTTATACGTCCAAACACCACCGAACCCCCCTCCACATTTTGGGCATTTTACACTGTTTTTATCAATAATCCTTTCGAGTTCTCCAATAGAGAGTCCGTCAGTCTTCATACCCACGGCTTCCTGTATCGTATGGTCCGCCCTAAAAGCCGAACCACACTTTTTGCATTCAACCAGAGGGTCAACAAAACTATTCACGTGCCCGCTTGCGATAAACACCTCTTCTGGAGATACAGACGGAGAGGAAATTTCTAAAAACCCCTCTTTTATACAGTACAACTCCCTCCAGACGTCCTCGAGTTTTTTCTTAAGAGTTGCACCTAGAGGCCCGTAATCGTAAAACCCGCCAGCACCACCGTAAATCTCATAACTCGGCCAGATGAAGCCCCTCCTGATAGCAAGTTCCATAACATCGCCGTGTTTCATAGGAAAAGCCTTCTTGTTATTAGAGGGCAGTCATACTAAAGCCCTTATTAAGTCCACGTCCCTAACAATGCCGATTATCTTCCCTTCAGAGTTTACTATAGGAACCTGTTCGACCTTTGCTTTTGCCATCCTTTTAGCACACTGTGAAATACTGGTCTTTTTGGTAGCAGTAACCACATTTTTTATCATAACGTCTTTAACTGGAGTGTCTGGTATCTCAAGTTTTTTCGTTGTTATGTAAATAACGTTTTTGCTGTCCCAACCCCATTTATCACCCTCAGTTCCGCCAGAGCTCTCAGACTTTTTCGTGGATTCGATTCTTTGAGAAATCTTTAAAACATCGACGTCTCCAACCACCCCTACAAGCTTTATATCCGAACTTAAAATCGGCAATGCCCTGGCTCCAGAGAGCCTCATAATCTCAAAGGCTATTTTTGCGGGGGTCTCTTCCCACAGGACATTTATATCTTCTTTCATATATTTTTCAATGGCGTCGTCAGTCTTCATCTTTGCAATTGCCCGCCATACGAGGTCACTTATGGTGACCATACCCACAAGGCCGCTGTCGACTACAGGAAGCCTCCTGAAGTTCTTTTTAAGGAAAATTTCAACGGCATCCTTTATATCCGCATCCGGAGATATGGTAGCCACATCTCGCGTCATGAGAAGCGCAAGTTGAGTTTCGGCAGGACGTCTTGAAAAGTCATTTCTGGTTACAACGCCAACTAGCTCTTGAGTGCCCCTCTTTACTACAGGCATTCCTGAAACATCTTTCTCGAGCATACGTTCTAATGCTTCAATTGCGCTGCCAGGCACTTCAGCGTATACTACCTCCTTAGTCATTATATCATTGATTTTCATCCAAAAACCTCCGAGCTTATTCGTGGACTACTATTACAGTACAAGGAGCGGTCCGAACAACTTTCTCGGCAACGCTCCCGAGCAAAAACCGGTCAAGGCCTACCCGTCCGGCAGTACCCATCGCTATTAAATCGTTTTTCTTTTCCTCAACAGTTTGTATGATATTTTTATAAGGGGAGCCCTCGCTCAGGACAGTTTCGTATTCCACACCATTCTCTTCTGCCATTTTTTCTATGGCCTCGAGGGCCTTTTTTCCTTCTTCTTCAAGCAGGTTTTTCATACTTTCCCAGATGGCCTCTGTGGGCACTCCAATAAAGGCTGAGGTGTCTACCACGTAAAGTCCGCACACCTTCGCGCCTACCGCCTTGGCTAATCCGATACCGTGCTTGACTGCCGTCTCTGCAGTGTCTGACCCATCTGTTGGTATTAAAATGTTTTTATACATATAGACCTTCCTCTAACTGCTCCCTTAATATCTCCAGAATCAAGCCTGTGTACAATAGCTAGTACCGGGTCATATAAATATTTTTTTCTTTTGACGATGACAAAGTCTGCTACATTCCCTTCCTTTATAGCATTATTTTCCAACCCCAAAATCTCCCTTCCATTTACAGTCGCAGCCTTCAAGACAGCCCTTGCATCGATTTTGTGATCCTTGCTCAGGGCCCTTGCGGCCTTGAAGGTAAATTCCACCTCTTTAAACATATCAGTGGAATTCACCATAACATTGTCTGTCCCAATTGCCACGGTGGCACTTTCTAAAAGCTCTTTAATCCTTGGAAGCCCCACTCCAAGCATAGCGTTTGCTCTGGGGCAAATCACCACAGGGATCCGCTTTTTGAACACCTTCTCAAGGCTGTCCCTTCTGGCGTTTGTCATGTGAACCAGAAAATCCGGCTTTAGCTTTAGGGCCTCTTTCACATCGTCTTTCAGTTCTCCGGTATGGACAGCTAATATTTTTTTCTTCTTTCTTGTCGCAGTGCAGATGTCCTTAAGCTCTTTTTTGGAATAGTCTCTGACTTGGCTTATCCCTATTCCGTCACATTCGTCAAGGATAGAACTGATATCGCCTCCGTTAGGACGCCCCAAAATGATACCTTTTGGTCCGTCCTTTATGCGCGGTTTTATTTTCACGCCGGAAAGTCCCCCTTCCCGAAAATCGCAGAACGCGGAGGTGCCGTTGGTCACCATCTCCCTCAGAGAGGCACGCATTCCGGCAGGAATCTCATTTCTTTTCTCTTCCAAGATGTGAAATTTCACTCCGCCCTTTCCTACCCGCTTGTCAATCGGTTCATAGGCTGACGCATCCTGTGCGATGCTGTCCATCAGGTGAACGTGGGCATTTGTAAACGAAGGAAACACGATTCCCCTTTTCACATCTATAGCATTTTTATAGGGGCAGCTGCCACTACCAACCTCCTGTATTTTGCCGTCTTTTACAGCAAGATACCCTTCGACAGGTTCAAGTTCGCCGCCAACGAGTATGGTAGCATTTTTGATTTTCATCTCAATCGATATTTATGTGACAGGCTAAAAAAACTTTGCTAAACGTTAAAAATGTAGTTAATGGTATGAAAGACTTGGCACTCAAGGTCAAAATCTTCTTGGAAAAGAAGAAGGACATGATGGAAAACGGGGAAGACCTGAGAGTAATCGAAAAGCTTCTAATTTTAAATCCAGGCTTTATCAAGTGCCCTTCCTGCCATGGCGAACTCAAAATTCATCACTGGGAAAAATCTGGAATACCGGGCACAAGGATACCCTTCTTCAAATGTAACAGCTGTGGGTTTTTGGGATAAAAACTTTTTAACCTATTGCCAGATACTTATTGGCGATATCAGTGGGAATTTTCGACAGGATTTTCAAGCGGGAAGAGAAGACAGAGCCGCAGGCCCCCTGCAGCATGAGCCTCGGAGATGTTGACAGGTGGGCCGAAGAGACGTCAAGGGAGAGGCGGGAAGGTCCGGTGGCAGAGACGCGGCCTGCAATCGACGAGATTCTGCAACTCAAGGACGATGCCCGCAAAATCGTGGAGGAAATCAGAGATTACAAGCCGCCTCCGGAGATAAAAAAGCGGATGTTCAAGCCGGTACTGACAGCGAAGCCCAAGTATGTGAAAGGGATGTTAGACGGCCTCGATAATATACGCCCCACAGCCGATGATACATATAATGCTATTGTCGACTTCAACGACAGAACAGCCAGAGCACTTAAAATTATACAAAAGACGCAGCTCAGCCAGGGGCACATGATAGCAACGTTCTTCCAGGAAGAAATACCCAGACTCGGCACGGCCCTCAACCGCATAATTGACCTCCAGAAGTCCATTGAAGAGGGCATTGAAGACAGAGAGGGGAAAGAAGGGAGAATAACAAGCATAAAAGTTGCAGTGGCAGAGCTTCGCGAAGCGATAGACGTACAAGAGCACTTGAAAGGCGATGCGAAAAAAACACAAGCAGAAATAGACGCAATGGAAACAAAACACACAAAATCCGGGGAGGAGCTTAAAAGACTACGAAAGGGAAAAGCCTACCAAGAGTTAGCAAACATCGAGAAGGATATTGCCAATGTAGAAGAAAGACTTGCAACAGTTGAGAGCAGAGGCAGGAATCTCATAGGCCCGCTTTTGAGAGTTCTCAGGAAATACGCGCGTGTTGCGGCGGACAAAGTCACCAAAAGGGTCACAGAGTCTTACATCAAGAACCCCCAGGCAACATTTTTCGAAAAGGCCGACGGCGCTGTCATAATAACACGAATCTTAAAAGAGGTCTGTGCCATGGCCGAAAGGGGTGAACTTGCCATTGACAAAAAGGAGCGCGAAAAGGTTGACAATGCGATAGCTAACCTGAGCAGCATCAAAGAAGAGCACACAGCCGTAAAAAATGAAGAACAACGCCTAAAGGACGCGCTGGCATCATCAAGCGTCAAGAAAGAGGAGGCAATTATAACAGCCGAACTAAAAAATGCGGAGGAGGATATTAAAAGGCTCCGTGCGGAGGCCGAAAGTACAAAGGCCGGCGCAAAGGGAAAGAAGAAAGAAATCAAAAGATTAAAGAAACAGCTGGAAGAGGACACGTCAAAAGAGAGAGAGACAGAAGTCACCATCGAAATATAATTATAAACATCCACACACATTTAAATCATGCTCGTATTGGT
>JAZGIK010000097.1:0-2190 GCA_036482035.1 Hydrothermarchaeaceae archaeon (SeqCode)
AAGAACCCGGACGACTACTATCCATTGGTACAGATAATGTCCCCAAAGGCCGCGTTCGGCGAGGCCTTCCTTCTCGAGGTTTTACGGGGATGTCCGAGAGGATGCCATTTTTGCCTTACGGGTTTTACGACAAGGCCGCAGAGGGAAAGAAGCCTCGGTAAATTGAGGGAAATCACAAATGAGGGCATTGCTGTCAACAGGCCGGAAAAGATTTCACTCATAGGCCCAAACGTCTCTGATTACTCGCGAATAGAGGAGCTCCTGGAGTTTCTTTCAGAAAAGGGTCTGGAGGTATCGGTGCCGTCGCTTCGTGCTGACACCGTAACAAAAGAAATCGTTGATGCCCTGGTAAAAACAGGCCAGAGAGGCATAGCCCTCGCTCCGGAGTCGACGCAGAGGCTCAGATGCCTGATGAATAAACGCATAAAGGACGAGCAGTTTATAGACGCGGCAAAGATGGCATTCACCGGCGGCATCGAAAACATAAAGCTCTATTTCATGATTGGGACGCCAACGGAGACGAAAGAAGACATTGAAGAGGCCGTATCATTTATTAAAAAGCTCAGAAGCGAAGCAAAAGGAAAATTCAGATTAAGTATAAATCCACTCGTACCAAAGCCGCACACCCCCTACCAGTGGCTTGGCTTCGAGCCAGTCAGCTCTCTCAATGGAAAGCTGAAGATAATAAAAAAAGCAGGGTTACCGACCGAAGCAGAGGATTTCAAGGAGGCATTTTTGCAGGCCACGATTGCCCTTGGAGACGAAAAGCTTTCTGAAATAATCGAGCGTGCATATTTCTATGGAAAGGGTGGTGGTGCCTTCAGGAGGGCCTTCAAAGAGGAAGGAATAGCATTTGATTATTACACAAAAGAAAAAGACTTGGACGCCTCACTACCTTGGGATAAAATAGACGTCGGTATAAAGAAAAACTCCTTGAAAAGAGAATACAAAAAGTCTTTTAACGACGACGCATACAACATATAGTAGGAAGGAGAGTGTAACCATCGAAAGGGAAGAATTTAGGAAAAAATTCCCGAACCTTGCAAAGGAGCTGGAAGGAGAAGAAAGAATTACAATTGGAGGGGTGAGGTCGAATATAAAGGAGGGGGAGAAGGCCACAAAAACGCTTGAAAGGCATGACCCGACGGCAATCGACTTTTTGAGAAGGTGCGATACGTGCGAGCAGGGCCTTGAGATTATTGAGTATCTCAAAGCCAGAGGGGAGATAGAAAAAGAATATGCCAACAGTCTCAAAGTCCAACTTTTACAGAAGGGCCTAGAAAGCTTTGGATTGAAGAAAAAGCCAGGGCATTACTTGATTAAATAGAGCATGCTTTGACGTATTTTCATACTTCCACTAGAAACAATCCCACACAGCTTATATAGGTCAAATTATAATGGTAACAATGGAGATATCTGGATGTTCAATTTCAAGAAGCGATTTTCTAAATTGCTTAAACTTCTCAAGAGAAAAAAGCAAGTACAGCTCGGTTTTTACGGCCCTATAAATGCAGGAAAGACCACGCTTGCAAACAAGATTTCACTCGACTGGCTTGGAAGAGAAGTCGGCATGGTTTCGGAGATTCCTCACGAGACACGCCACGTCCAGAAGATCGAGAATATACGGGTTGAGACCAATAACGGCAATCTCACTATGAACATAGTGGACATGCCCGGAATCGCTACGCAGGTTGACTTCAAGAGCTTTAAAGAATTCGGCATAGATGAAGAGGAGGCCAAGGAGAGGGCAAAGGAGGCAACAAAGGGCATAATCGAGGCAATAAAGTGGCTTGATGACGTGGACGCGATACTTGTGGTTATGGATGCCGCTACAGATCCATACACCCAGATAAACGTGACCATACTCGGAAATCTAGAGGCAAGAGGGATACCTGCAATAATCGTGGCAAACAAGATAGATCTCCCGGACGCTTCGCCAAGCGCAATAGAAAATGCCTTTCCCCAGCATGTTGTGGTACCTATATCAGCATCAACCGGAGAGAACGTTGACAAGCTTTATGATGCCATAAAGGAGCATCTGACCTAGAGGTGGCAAAATGGAGATTCAGCTGGACTTCGTATCATCCGATTTCCTCACAACAAAGAGGTCCATAGAAAAGATAGATTTCATAATTCAAAAAATCAAAAAGAACGTGATCGTGGTTCTGGAGGAGGGTCTAAGCCCCCAGG
>JAZGIK010000098.1:0-2347 GCA_036482035.1 Hydrothermarchaeaceae archaeon (SeqCode)
CCTTTTTAATAACTTCTGGTATCTCCTCGACTGTCCTTAACTGAAAGTTGTGCTTGGTTGCGGGCATTGTAATTCCGACAGGATCTGTCTCCTGAAATGCGTCCTTCCCAAGAAACGGTGTTGCGACCTGGCCTGTAAGTGCCACAATCGGCGATGAGTCCATGTAAGCATTTACTATGCCTGTTGTCAGGTTTGTAGCACCTGGTCCGGAAGTTGCAGTGCAGACCCCTACCTTGCCACTGACACGGGCATATCCTTCTGCAGCGTGGGCTGCAGCCTGTTCATGTCTGACGAGGATGTGTCTAATTTTTGAGTCATACAGCACATCGTAAAAGGGTATGGAAACTCCTCCGGGGATGCCAAATATGACCTCAACGCCTTCTCTCTCCAAGGCCTTTACTATAGCATATGCGCCTTTCATTTTAGATACCTACTCCTATGTATTATAATTATGTTTCGGACTCTTTTAACAATTTATAATCTATACTGTCTGCCAGCGCTATCAGGCTGGCTTCAATGATATTTTCAGAGACCCCAACGGTGCCCCATGATGTCCTGTCATCGCTCGACTGGATTAGTACTCTGACTTTTGCCCCGGTTCCGCTCTTCTCGTCTAATACTCTGACCTTGTAGTCCATCAGGCGGACTTCACGCAACACAGGATAGAATTTCTCAAGCGCCTTTCTCAATGCATTGTCAAGTGCGTTTACAGGGCCGTCGCCCTCTGCAGCCGTGTGCTCATATTTTTTGCCGACTCTGACCTTTACCGTTGCTTCGGCGATTAGCTCATCATCTCTGGCATCAACGGTCACCCTGAATCCTTCGAGCGTAAAGAAGCTTTTGTAAATGCCTAAAGTTTTCTTTAAAAGAAGTTCGAAGCTGGCCTCGGCGCCCTCAAACTGGTATCCCTCGCTTTCCATGTTCTTTAGCGTTTCCAGTATCTTTTGTGTCTCTGGAGTGTCTTTTGTCAGGTCAAACCCGTACTCCCGGGCCTTTATAAGTATCGTGCTTTTGCCTGCCAGCTCAGATACCAGAATCCTTCGAACGTTTCCTACCATCTCTGGATTCATGTGCTCGTATGTCTCTGGTTTTTTTAAGACCGCGTCTATGTGTATGCCCCCCTTGTGAGCGAAAGCGCTTCTTCCTACATACGCCATGTTGTGCTGTGGTCCGATGTTGGCTATCTCGCTTACAAATCGTGATATCTCTGTCAGCCTTTTTAGCTGTTCGTCTGCTATGCAGTCGATGCCAAGTTTTAGCTTTATGTTCGGTATAACAGAGCACAGATTAGCGTTTCCGCACCTCTCTCCCAAGCCATTTATGGTACCGTGGACCTGGACCGCGCCTCGCCTGACCGCAATGATGCTATTTGCCACTGCGACGTCTGCATCGTTGTGCGCGTGAATGCCAAGCGGAGTCTTCATCTGCCTTTTGACGTCCTCTACTATCGTATGGACCCCTCCAGGGAGTGTGCCGCCGTTCGTATCGCAAAGCACGATGCAGTCGGCGCCTGCCGCCTGGGCAACTTTCAGGGTTTCCATCGTATAGTCCGGGTTTGACTTGTAGGCATCGAAGAAGTGCTCTGCGTCATATATTACCCTGTGGTCTTTTGACTTTAGGTACTCGACAGAGTCCTCTATCATGCTTAGATTCTCCTCATGGGTGACTTTAAGGGCATCTTTGACGTGCAGGTCCCAGCTTTTACCGAAGATGCAGATCGTGTCCGTGTCTGCCTTCAAAAGCGCCTTCAAATTTCGGTCCTTTTCTGCCTTTTCGTTTGCCTTCCTGGTGCTTCCGAATGAGACGAGCTTGGCATTTTTCAGCTTAAGCTTTTTTGCTTTCTCGAAGAACTCTATGTCCCGGGGATTCGATCCAGGCCAGCCTCCTTCAATGTAGTGCACAAGTTCGTCAAGCCTTTCTGCAATCCTCAGCTTGTCCTTGACCGAGAAGGAGATGTGCTCCATCTGTGCACCGTCTCGAAGCGTGGTATCGTATATCTCTACTGTCGCCATTTTTTCAATTCCTCTCTATAAAAATGGGAGAAAAGATATTTAAAATGTTTCCAAGTATCTAAGCACCTCTTCCAAGGTGTTTTGTCTGGATTTGCTTGTGTCCAGTGCCAAATGCTTCCTCCTGATGGGCTCAAATTCTGTCTTTATCTTTTTGTAGATTTCGTAGTCGGCGTCAGATGCCTGGTTTTTCCTTTTAGTGCGCCTGCCCGTCCTTCTTTTTATGTTCTCTTCTGGGGCCCTGCACTCTATGACCGCAAGCTTCGCCCCCGTTCTTTTTGAGATGTCGTAGATCTGGCCTCTGAGGCTGCGCTTGTAGAAGGTGCCGTCTAGTACCA
>JAZGIK010000099.1:0-2281 GCA_036482035.1 Hydrothermarchaeaceae archaeon (SeqCode)
GAGCCTCCCTATAACCCCTGCATCGTAGCCAGGGTATCCGACCATTCCCCCGTGGGCCCAATGGGTCACCTTGTCCTTGTAAGCCAGTTCGTAGATACCAAGAAGTCCCTCGTATCCTGCTTTCTTCATCTCAGTAACAACGCTGGGCCAAGGTCCTTTCTCAGCCTCGTCTAACAAAGGAGTTTCTGACACTCTTTCACCTCCAATTATATCTAGATGTAATATCTAGCTAATATATGGAATTTTAATTTATATAATTTATATATATAGTTTTCTGTGCACAACCGATGGTAACCAATATTAATAAGCCGTTACCTAGATACAGATAATGCACCTCGTCTGCCTCTCATTCCATCACATCAAAACCGGCTATGCCAATTTCCAGAGGGTCAGATTTGAAGACCCGGAACAATTCTACAGGCTTTCAGAGGGGGAGAGAGTGCTGCTGCAGACTGGAACGAGAGTGGAGGTCTATGCATATGCCGACGATATCAATCCACTTTTTGATATATTTGTCTCAAAAAGCGGGCTTGGCAGGACAGAGATCGAGGAATTTTTTGATGTGTATCTTGACAGAGAAGCTGTTTTGCATCTGTTCAGGATGGCCGGGAGCATCGAGTCCCGCGTTTTGGGTGAAACCTATATTCCGCTTGCAGTAAAATCCGCATTTCTATTGGCTGAAGAAAGGGGTGCCGTGGGTCCGCGCATAAAAGCACTTTTTGATGCAGCAATTCATGTTGGGGAAAGAGCGCGCGCAGAGACGAAAATCGAGGGATCGGTGCCCGCTGCCGATATTGCCGCAAAATCGATACTCCTGGAACTGGCGGCACACGAGAAGAAAACTGCGGTCCTTCTCGGAGCAGGTGCAACAGGGAGAAAAGTAGCAGAGGAACTGGCCAGTCACGGATATGATATAGTCGTCATCAACAGGAATCATGACCTGGCTCAAATGACAGCGCAAAAAGTAGGCGGCATTGCAATAGAGTACTCGCAACTGGAAGAAGTGCTCTCCCGCGCCGATGCCCTTATATGCGCCACACTGGCATCTCATTACCGGGTGCTGCCAGAGATGATTGCCGGAAGGGCCTCGCCACTTGTAATCGTGGATGTGTCGCCATTCAGGAATGTCTCTCCGGAAGTCGCTGCAATTCCAGGAGTAATTTTAAAGAATGGAGAACTCGAAAAGGCTGTCATGCAAAACCATGAAACGGCAAAGGCAGCTGTCCCGGAAGTGGAGCGGATTATCCGAGAAGAGATTTCACAGTTTGAAGGGAGATCGTGAGAGATGAAGATAGGGCGCTTCCTTGAGAGCGGCAAAGTCATTGAGGGCAGGATAGAAGGCGATGAGGTCATAACCCCAGACGGTGGCAGACTAAGGATAGAAAACCTCGAATATCTAAGCCCGGTCAAACCCTCTAAAATAATATGCGTAGGGCTAAATTACGTAGACCATGCAAAAGAGCTGAAGATGGAGATACCCGGGAACCCCATATTATTCATGAAACCGCCTAGCGCCGTAATCGGGCACGAAGGGAAAGTGAAATATCCGAATATGGCCCAAAAACTCGACTACGAGGCCGAACTTGCAATTGTAATAGGTAAAAAATGCAAGGATGTGCCTGCGAAGAATGCCCTGGATGTCATAATGGGCTACACATGCTTTAATGACATCACAGCAAGAGACCTCCAGGAAAAGGACGTCCAGTGGACAAGAGCGAAAAGCTTTGACACGTTCGCACCTATCGGTCCTCACATCGTAACAAAAGACAAAATAGACCCCGACAGTCTCGACATAAAAATGTTCGTGAATGGAGAACTGTGCCAGAACTCTAACACGAAAAATTTCATTTTTGATGTCTCGCACCTAATTGAATTCGTTTCTGAAGTCATGACACTGTATCCAGGGGACGTCATAGCAACAGGTACTCCTCCAGGAGTCGGGCAGGTGAAACCCGGGGATAAAATGGAGGTCGTAATCGAAGGGATTGGAACGCTCAGAAATTACGTTTCGTAGCACTTTTATTTTTTGGCCTTTGCTAATAAGCTTCTAACTGTATGAAGGTACTCTTTTCTGTCAAAGGGCTTGTGTATATGGGCGTTGGCTCCAGATTCATAGCTCTTCTCTACTGAGTCGTCGCTAGTGCGCACAGTGAACATCGCCACGGGGATATCCTGTGTTTTCTTGTCTTCCTTGATTTTCTTGCACACAGTCCAGCCGTTATCGCCAGGCATCATAACGTCCAAGATGATTAAATCAGGCGTTTCCACTTTTAGCTTCTCG
>JAZGIK010000100.1:0-3596 GCA_036482035.1 Hydrothermarchaeaceae archaeon (SeqCode)
GTTGTATATTGGCTGAAAGACTAAAGCTCCCTCAAATAAATCTTATGCGGCCCCAGCTTCCCACCGTAATTTCCTGCTGAAATGCTGCGCACGCCGCTTATGCCTTTAGCGCTCTTTATCGCCGCGCGCATCGCGTCTTTGACCGCATCCAAAGTTGTGCCGTTTATCACGATTTCCGGGATTGACACAATGCCGTCGGACACCTTCGAGTCCGGGATTTTGCTCCTCAGAGTCGGGCAGTAGGGGTGGTTCGTTGTCGGGCCAATTTCAGGATAGTTCGTCTCGACCTTCGAGCCTGCCGAGCATATGTCGAATGGAGTGACTGCACCTTCTACGTCTAAAACGGCTTCAACGGCCCTCTCGCCGGCCTCAAGAGCACTTTTCTCGCTTTCGCACATGAACCACACATTCCCACCCATAATCCCTTTCTTGTAGCCGAGATAGCGCTCTATCAGAAAGTCGCCCATCATCAATGGCACGCCTATTACTTCTCTGCCATGCGCCTGCACGACGCTCTCGTAACCATCGCCGCAGTGGCCGACTCTATCCATTATGTCCAGCTGGCTGTCCGAGTCGAGGGCATTGAAGACTGCAGTTGTCGGGACCACGAGTATGCCCTGTCTTATGCGAAGCGAATATTCGCGCTCGAATTCGCTTGTATCCTTGCCCCATGCCCCCCACACCTGCACCACTGCGCCAGGCCTGCCGTCAGGCGTCTCGGCCTCAGAAAGCCATTTCTCGACCCCTCCCTCGGTCCTGCCGACAACTGTTGATGGCAGCGCTATAGCGCCAAATGCCGCTTTTTTTAAATAATCCTCATCCTTTGCAGTAACGATTATTCTGGAATACAGGCCGTCAAATGCTTCACAGTACGTGTCATCGATTTTCATTTGATTTCATGCTCTTTATATAATCGCGAGCAGAAAGCGCAGCTATCGAGCCGTGGCCGACCGCCACCCCGACCTGTTTTACCTTGCCTGCGCAGACGTCTCCCGCCGCGTAAAGGCCAGGGGTGCTGGTCTGCTGTTTCTCATCGGTGATTATGTAGCCTTTCTCGTCTGTTTTGACGTCCATGCCTTCCAGTAGGGCTATGTTTGGCTGCCTGCCGGTCTCGATGAAGATGCCGTCTGTTTCGATTGTGCGCTCCTCTTTTGTGTTCAAATCCAATGCTTTGAGTCCTGTCACAAGTTCCTGTCCGAAAATCTCCAAAACCTCGGTGCCTGTCACAAGCTCCACCTTGCTCTCCTTGAGCTGTTTTTCTGTATCCTTTTGAGTTATTATCGGGTGGTCCCTCTTCATGACAAGTTTTACCTCGCCTGCGATGTCGTTCAGGTACAGCGCTTCCGATACGGCATGGGTACCGCTTCCTATGACCACGGTCTTTCGGTCCTTGAAAAATGGGCCGTCGCAGGTTGCGCAGTAGCTCACGCCCTTTCCTTGAAATTCTTTTTCTCCCGGAACTCCGAGCTTTTTGCGGTAGAGCCCTGTGGCAATGACCACTGCCAATGCCCTGTACTGGCCCTGAGATGTTGTAATTACGAATCTGTCACCTTCCTTCTCTACCTTTTTGACCTCGTCGAGGTTCTTGATGTCTGTACCCAAATTCTCTGCGTGGGCCTTCATCAGCTCCGCTAGCTCCATGCCTCCTATGCCCTCGGGAAAGCCCGGGTAGTTCTTGATTTTGTGTGCGGTTGCCATCTGCCCTCCGGGCATCATCATCTCTATCACGAGGGTGTCAATTCCAGCTCTGGCCGCGTACATGCCTGCCGTGAGCCCTGCTGGCCCGGCTCCTATGACTATCAGGTCCTTATCCTCCATATAAAACTAAAAAGAGCGCTATCATTTAATACATTTTTGGAATTTTTATTCCCTGCAATACTCAACCAGATACTCCGCTGCCAGATTCACGGCCTCTTCCAGCTTTCTGTACTCGACGCCGGGCACGCCGCACGACATCAAAAGGATTTCTTTTGTTTCTAGTGTTATCTTTGATTTGTCGGCGTCCCGGTACGGGTAGATTGCGACAAGCGTTTCACCATCCTCTATGACAATCTCCCCTCCTTTCAAAATCTTCGGCTCTTTCATGCCGATGCCCAGGAACTCCTCGCCCTCCGCTGCAAACCTCATCGAGAGCTCGCCTCTCAGCCGTTTGGCATCAAAGGCCGCGAGCGGCACGCCGCTCTTTATCGAGGCGAGGTTGTAGGCGTCCACGCCGGTGTTTATCTGCGGTATCTGCTTGCCTTGCAATATACGCCTGATTAGCGCTTCGGACGCGGGCCGGATTTTGGTGGGGTCAATGTCGATTTTCCAGAAGAAGTCCCGGTATTTCCTCATCTGCGGGTCATCTTTCAGGGTTTCGAGGCTGTAGTTGTCTTTTATTTCTTCTATTATTTCTGATTTGAATTCCTCGAGGGCATCGCTTTCTCTTTTTATCGTTAGTCCCTCCACCTTCTTGAACCTCACGTCGAGGTCCGGGAACCTGTCTTTTATGCTTTGATCGATCATTCGACTCCGCCCTTTTGCTCTGCTTCCCTTACAAAATTATCTGGCAAAATTAGAAACCCATTCCGGCTCCTCTGGAGGAGTGGAAGACAATAAATCCCGCCATTTCTCATCTGTAAGTCTGTTGCTCATGGGTTGCTTGAATTCATAATAACTCAACACGGGGCCCGCTCCAATCAAAGTCCTGCCGTCTGGAACCTTGTAAGCAACAACAATGAATTTAACGTATCCGGTTCCCTCTTCCAAAACCTGCCCTGTATTGGTATCGGTGTGAACGTCTGCTATTATGGTTGTCTTTTTGGCCTTATCGTCGACTTCGCTGATTACGGCGTTCAATTCGTCGCCGAAGTTTTTGATAAAATCGTAATCTTCCTGCGTCAGTTCCTCGTTTTCCAGTTCTTTTTCAGAAATTTTAACGAGCCGCTCTAATACCGTTTCCAGATTCAGCAATCTTGATTTTGATGCTTCGTCCAGAACTTCCATTTCTGACAGTCCTTTGTTGGTCATTCTGGTCAGGGCCAATAATCTGTTGTAGAATTCAGGGACCGGCTCCAC
This sequence comes from Hydrothermarchaeaceae archaeon (SeqCode), assembly GCA_036482035.1. Classification (GTDB taxonomy): domain Archaea; phylum Hydrothermarchaeota; class Hydrothermarchaeia; order Hydrothermarchaeales; family Hydrothermarchaeaceae; genus JAHJSX01. The sequence continues at coordinate 3,058 of JAZGIK010000100.1, forward strand.
GTAACCGACGACGGGTTTTTCAAGCGGGATTATCGGAGCAGAAGTGGCTCTCATGGTATAGCTCTGTTTTGCATATAGAATCGTGTCGTGCCTGAGCTGGGACCACGAGGCCAGAGCTGTGCTTAATTCCTTGTCCTGCCATGCCTCTGTCTGCATGAACGTCGGATAGCCGTCCCCGTACTCCTTCAGCAGGGGCTTTAGAGAGTAAAGCCAGCTCCAGTACAGGTTTTTGTTCCAGTCTTCAGTGCTCAGATTGGAAAACTCCTTCTCCAGATTGCTGTAGGCTTTCTGGTAGCCGCTGTAGTTTGAATCTCCAAGCTCGCTCAGTATCTCTTCGGCCCTGTTAGACCCCAGAAGGGCCATGATGTCCAGCCCTCTCGGAAATCCCCTGACTCCTCCTGCATCGTTTACGACCAGTGTAAATGGAGTGCCAGAACCTGTAAACCCCCCGGAATGCGGGAAGACGATTCTGCTCATCATGTAGGAGTCAGGTATGAAGCGCTGCCCCATCAGGCGCATGCCCTTGGTTGCCTCCAGGC
>JAZGIK010000101.1:0-3681 GCA_036482035.1 Hydrothermarchaeaceae archaeon (SeqCode)
CTTTCAAGCTCGTCTATATAGTCGCTCTCCATTAAAAATCTGCTGCCCTGCTGTATTGCATTTTTTATGTTGTCCTCGGATGCGATAAGGGACGGAAATATCCCTGCCTCCTCTGCCTCAGGTATAAGCGGCGGCGAATAGTGTTTTATCACCCTCTTCGGGTCAAGCCCGACGGATGCTGCAAGAGCGCCAAATTCGCGGAGTTGCTCATCGTCGACACTCTCGGTATGGAGCTGCACGGCACAGTCGATATCAGATGCTATTTCAAATGCGTACGTCATAAGCTCGTTTGAGGCATCGAGAACCTCCTGTGAGACCTCGAAATGGGGCCTGCCCACCTCCCCTATAGCGACAGCTTTACCATCCCCTATCCTGCTGCCGGCAGCGTCAATAGCTGCCTTCGCGACATCGAGGGCTTTGGTAACGCTGCTACTCTCACACATCCCTGCAAACTCTGCAGGATGAACGCCGAGTACAGGAAATGCAGTGGCTCCTGTGTTCTCGTTTATCTCCTCCGAGAGTTCCATCGTGGCATCGAAGAGCTTTTCAAATCCCCCGAGATTTGATTTAAAATTCCAGCTTGTAGTCGTTTTGCATACAAGAAAAATGAAACGGCCGCCTGCGCGCTCGAACTTTTTCACTGCGTCTACTCCCTCCCCATTTATGGGGTCGATGTGCATGTGGTTGTCAGTGAAATCCGTAAAAGGTTCGGTTAGGATGCTCTTTTCAACTAAATCTGAAACCTCCAGACTCTCAACTCTTAGCATCTTTTAACCCTAGCTCGGGAGAACAGCTTTTCTGGACGTCCTCTATACTTTTCTCGATCCCAAGTTTCATCACATTTAATAACTCTTTAATGTTGACGTTGGTCTCGACGCATCCGTCTTTGGTTAACGGCACTCCCACCACCAGGCATTCTGCCCTCGACAGCTCGTGCATGCCCATGTTCAAATCCTTGTAGCACGCGACGCCCAGAGCGGCCTTTGGCCTTATCGCCTTTACTATCCTCTCGACAAAACTCCCGCCAGGCACGATATAGAACCCGTAACCCAGCCTGTCAGCCTCTGCTTTTAAATCCTTAATCACGCACATACCGCATTCTTTGCATGTCACGCCCACGGACGAATCGAGCCTTGCGGGGCATTTCACGCTTCTCAGGCACTGCGGCACGACGAGTATCCTGTCCCCTCCCTTGACCTCCATGAACCTTTTATGGTTCAGATGATTTCTGACCTCTATGCCTATCTGGTCCACGATGCTCGAAGCCATGCCAAAGAACTGTGCAATCCGCTTCAATTGCAGGTAAAACGTGTCCACGGTGAAAAGCAGCACCTTTGGGAAAATAAACCTGTTCTTCTTTACGAGAATGTGTCCCAAAATCAGTGTCATGATAATAAGTCCGACCGTCAATATACCGGCGGCTATAGCTATCTTGCCGATGATTTCATAGAACATGGCTCTCTGTATCTGCGCAATTTACTTATATTACTTTTGTTGAGTGGGCATTCGGTGATGTGCTTGGATTACGATATAAAAGACGTAGCGCTCGCGAAGGGAGGAAGGCTTAGAATCGAGTGGGCAAATCGCCAGATGCCTGTGTTAAATCTCATCAAAAAGAGGTTCAAAAAGAAAAAGCCGCTGAAGGGCACAAGAATTGGTGCGTGCCTTCACGTGACATCTGAGACTGCGAACCTCCTTGACACTCTGAAGGCCGGGGGAGCGGATGTCGCTGTCTGCGCCTCAAACCCGCTTTCCACCCAGGACGACGTGGCAGCGTCGCTTGCGAAGCACTACAAAATCCCGGTTTTCGCAATCAAGGGCGAGAATAAAAAAACGTATTATAAACACGTCCACAACGTTCTGGATAGAAGGCCGAATATCACCATGGACGACGGAGGGGATCTGGTATCAACGATTCATTCCGGGAGGAAGGAGGTACTCGAGGACATCGTGGCAGGCACCGAGGAGACAACCACTGGCGTCATCCGGTTCAAGAGCATGGAGCGGGATGGAGTGCTAAAATATCCGGTCATCGCTGTAAACGATGCTGCAACCAAGCATTTCTTCGACAACCGTTATGGAACGGGCCAGAGCACCATAGACGGCATACTGCGCGCCACAAATGTGCTGATTGCAGGCAAGAACTTCGTGGTTGGCGGCTACGGCTACTGCGGGCGGGGGCTTGCGATGCGCGCTGAAGGGATGGGCGCAAATGTGATAGTCACGGAGATCGACCCACTGAAGGCGCTCGAAGCAGTCATGGACGGCTACCGCGTGATGCCGCTCAAAAACGCTGCCAGGATTGGCGACATCTTTGTCACTGTCACAGGAGATGTGCACGTAATACGCGGCGAGCACATGAAGCTCATGAAGGACGGCGCCATAATAGCAAACTCCGGCCACTTCAATGTGGAGATTGACATTCCTGAACTCGAGAAGATGTCAAAGAAAAAGAGGAGAATTCGCGAGTATGTCGACGAGTATGAACTCAAAAACGGGAAAAAGATTTTCTTACTGGGAGAGGGCCGCCTCATAAACCTGGCAGCTGCAGAGGGCCACCCGGCGGCAGTGATGGACATGTCATTCGCGAATCAGGCTCTCTGTGCAGACTATATCAAAAAGGATGGCAAAAAGTTAATGCCACAGGTCTATCCGGTGCCGGAGCGCATCGACAAGGAAGTCGCAAGGCTCAAGCTCTCGAGCATGGGCATTAAAATCGACAAATTGACAAAGGAGCAGAAGAAGTATCTCACGAGTTGGGAGATGGGGACGTAGCCCACTTTCCATTAAATGAAAAACCTTTATATTACATGGCTTTAAAACGTGATTAAAACATTAGATTGGTGAGGAATTGGAAACAGAGGAATTTGAAAAACTGTCCCTAGCTGAGAAATTTCGGTTACTAAAAGAGAAGGAGGAGAGACTCCAAGAACTCTTGAAAGAAGCCGGTTTGGATAACTAAAAGCCGAGGGCAGGAGTTGAACCCCTCATCTACGAATCTGCAGTCCGCCACGTGAGCCGCTCTGTCACCTCGGCTGTTTCTTATTCTATCTTCTTGAACTTTTCTTTTTTAGCGCCGCATACAGGGCACTTCCCGGGCGCTTCATTTTCGACTGTGAACCCACAAACCTCGCACACAAAATAATCTGTATCCGGTATATCCTCGCCACTTTCGACGGCCTCCAACGCCTGCTCGTATAGTTTTGCATGCACCTTCTCGGCTTCGTTCGCATGTTCGAAGCTGACCTTCGCAGCAGTTTCTCCTTCGTCTTTGGCCTCGTCTATGAATTGAGGGTACATGCTCGTCTTCTCGTATGTCTCGCCCTCTATCGCGACTTTTAGGTTTTCTTCCGTGTCCTTGATGCCGCCCATCACCTGAAGGTGCTTTAGGGCATGCATTGTTTCTGACTCGGCAGCTGCCCTAAAGAGCTTTGCAACGTTTGGATAACCTCCCTTTTCTGCCTTTTTTGCAAAAGCCAGATATTTCCTGTTCGCCTGGCTTTCTCCTGCGAATGCCTCCTCCAGATTGTGCTGTGTTTTTGTCATAATTCTCTGCCTCACGACTAGCTTGATTTCTGGAGATATATAATTTTTCCCAAACTTTAAATAATAATTCTAACCTAACTATAGTTAGAGGGAAATGAAAACAAAATTTCTAATCGGGTTGCTGATAGCAGGAAT
>JAZGIK010000102.1:0-9122 GCA_036482035.1 Hydrothermarchaeaceae archaeon (SeqCode)
TGTAACCACAGGGATAACAATCAATGAAAACGAATCCCGGCTCCTGGGAGATTTCGAGAAAGCCCTTGATTCTAACGCACACATACGTTCTATTCTTATAGGGGCAGGTGAGACTATACCAGTGCACGAAGGCAAGCTGCAGCTCGGAACCTGGCAGAGGATCTTCCTGGTCAAGCTGGATGGGCCCAGGAGCAGGAGTGTTGTTGTGCAAGTGGCTGGCTAAGGAGGCATCGCATTGAAAAAGACCAAAGTAATTCGCGATTCTATTCACGGCGACGTCTTTCTATCGGACCTGGAATTTGAGATAATCGATACACCAGAATTCCAGAGGCTCCGCAGGATAAAACAGCTGGGAATGACGCACCTCGTGTACCCGAGCGCGAATCACACCCGCTTTGAGCACTCCATCGGCGCGCTTCATCTGGCAGGCAGGATTGCAGAAAGGCTGGATCTTGATGTGGGTGAGCGGGAGAGTGTCAAGATTGCGGCATTGCTCCACGACGTTGGGCATGGGCCGCTTTCCCACACGTCTGAAGAGCTCCTTGCGAGATATCTGAAGCAGCCCCACGAGGACATAAGCAGGGAGATAATAGAAAATTCCTCCATATCCCGGGTTTTGGAGGATGCGGGGCACAGCCCGGCTGAGATCAGCGATATCCTGAAGGAACAGAGCGGGTATCTTGGCAGGATTATCTCAAGTGAGTTCGATGTTGACCGGATGGACTACCTCGTAAGGGATGCGCACCACACGGGTGTGGCCTACGGGATATTAGACCTCGACCGCATCATAAATACGATACAGGTCTATAATGACACGCTCGTAGTCACAGAGAGAGGCCTAAGAGCCGTTGAGGCGCTTTTGGTTGCAAGATTTTTGATGATTCCCACGGTTTACCTGCACCACACCTCCCGGATTGCAGACATCATGTTCCTGAAGGCAACTGAAGTTGCCATAGCAGATGGTCTCGACTACAGGGCATTCCACAGGATGGACGATTTCGACATTATAAACGTATTCCGCAAGTCGAAAGGATACGTAAAGGAGATTAGCGAGAGATTCGACAACCGCAGGCTATTTAAATGCGCCTACAACTGCGGCTGGAACGGGATGGGCGAAGAATTCAGGGATAAGGTCATCGCATTGAGAGAGGACGTGGCCAGTCTAAAGAGGGTGGAGGAGGAGATTGCCGCGGACAGCGGTACGGGCGAGAGATATGTGCTACTCGACATTCCATCACTTCCAGATTACAGGGAAATGGACGCTCACATTTTGAAAAACGGCGAGGTAATAAAGATAGAGGAAGCGTCACCCCTGGTCCGGATTTTGAAAGAAGCTCAGAAGGCCCAGTGGAACATTGCAGTGTACACGCCAAAAGAGCATCTGGAAAAGGTAAGGAAAACGTGCGAGAATTTTGAGGGGTATATTGGCTAAATCATTATTCCATAAAATATAAATGCCCTCCGGGAAATCTCTACACATGAAAGTCCTGGTCGGAATCACTGGCGCAAGCGGAATCGCATATGCCCGGCGGCTTCTGGAGGTTTTAAAGGAGAAGGGCATTGACACCGACTGCATAGCCTCGGAAGTAGCGAAAAAGATTGCAAAGCATGAGGGCGTCGATTTAAATTGTTACAGCGAAGGCGACATCGAGACCCAGTTCTCCAGCGGCTCTTTCCATGTCGATTCAATGGTCATAGTGCCGTGCAGTATGAAAACGCTGTCAGCTATAGCGAGCGGCTACTCCTCCAACCTCATAACGCGAAGTGCGGATGTGATGATCAAGGAGGGCAGGAAGCTTGTGCTGGTGCCGAGGGAAACCCCGCTGAGCCCGATACATATAGAGAATATGCTGAAGCTTTCCAGGATCGGCGTTGCGATTCTCCCGGCGATGCCTGCATTTTATCCAAGGCCAGAGAAGGTCGAGGACATGGTGGATTTTATAGTGGGGAAAATACTCGATAACATCGGTATAGAAAATGAGCTTTTCAAAAGGTGGGGTGAATGAAGGATTTCATGAAGAAGGACATAGTCATCGAAGAGGAAGTCAGCACGGACTACGAAATAGCGAGGATACTCTATCAGCACCCGGAAAAGACCGTGTTTTTTGAGAATGTTGCAGGCTATCCGGACTTCCGCGTGGTCGGGAATCTTGTTTCGACAAGGGACAGGATCTGCGAGGCCATCGGCACGACAAGAGAAGAGTATATACATACGGTCACGAGGGCCATAGACAATCCGATTGACCCCACGGTAATAGAAGGAGAAAAAAGACTTGAAACGACACTTGACAAACTCCCGATTTTGAGACATTTTAAAGGGGACGCAGGGAGATACATCACGTCAGGGATAGTGGTCGCAAACGATGAAGAATTCGGCAGGAACGTGTCCATACACCGCCTTCTGCTTCTGGACGACAGCACATTTACGCTGAGGATTGTAGAGAGGAGGCACCTTGATCAATATGTGCAGAGGGCAAAAGAAAGGGGTAAGCCACTGGATGTAGCAGTTGCGTTAGGTGTCCATCCTGCAGTGCTGTTTGCCTCTGCCTATTCCGTGCCGCGTGGATACGACGAGTTCAGGCTCGCATCTGCGTTCAGGGGAGAGCCGCTCGAGCTTGTGAAATGCGAAAGCGGAGTCGAAGTCCCTGCCAGTTCCGAGATAATAATCGAGGGGCAAATTCTGCCCGAGAAGCTCGTAGACGAAGGCCCATTTGCAGACATCACCGACACATACGACATTGTGAGAAAACAGCCTGTGTTGGAGGTGTCGCGAGTCACAGTAAGAGAGAGTCCAATATACCACGCGCTCCTCCCATCTGGCGGAGAGCACAGGATGCTCATGGGGATGCCGAGGGAGCCTGAAATTTACAGCTCGGTTAGCAAGGTCGCGAAGGCAAAAAATGCATGCCTGACAGAGGGCGGGTGCAACTGGCTCAACGGGGCTGTCTCAATCGAAAAGACATCCGAGGAGGACGGCAAAAAGGCGATAAATGCGGCGTTCGAGGGACACCCGAGCATGAAGCACGTGGTCGTCGTGGATGACGACATCGATATCTTCGACCCGCGTGAGGTAGAGTATGCGATAGCAACGAGATTTCAGGCCAACAGGGATGCGGTAATAATAGAAGGCGCTAAAGGCTCGTCGCTTGACCCGAGCGCTGGTGAGAATGCGATTACAACCAAAGTTGGTATAGATGCAACAAAGCCAATCGGTGATAAAAAATTCGAGAGAGCAGAATTAGGTTAAAATGGAACTGACAAGGGACGAAGAAAGAATTCTTGACGGAAGAGGGGGAGAGGGTAAAAGAAAGGCGATGGAGATACTCGTTGCCATGGGGGAGATAAACGAAGCGCAAAGACTCATCCCTATCTCTAGTGTACAGGTTTCCGGGGTGTCGTACAAGACCCTAGGGGACCACGGGCTTGAGTTCCTTAAAGACTGGGCCGCTCACGACATAAAAGTAAAGGCGTTCACGACACTGAATCCAGGAGGATTGGATATAGACATTGCAGGTGAGATGGGATACTCAAAAAAATTCATAAAAAAACAGGAGCAGATCATCGATATATATAAGAGCATGGGCATAACGCTGTCGTGCACATGCACGCCGTATCTGGCCGGGAATCTCCCGGAGTTCGGCGAGTCCGTCGCCTGGGCCGAGTCCTCGAGCATAATATTCGCAAATTCGGTCATAGGGGCAAGGACAAACGTGGAGAGCGGAGTGTCGGCACTTGCAAGCGCCATAATAGGAAAGACACCTTACTATGGCTTTCATATAGACGAGAACAGGAGGCCGACATTCGAGGTAGAGGTGAGGGCCACAATGGAGGACATGTCGGACTATGCTGCCCTGGGTTACGGGATAGGGCAGGAGCACGACGGCATACCGCTTTTTAGAGGGATAAAGCCTGCAAAAGACGGCATGAAGCTCATGGGAGCGGCATTGGCCACAGGCTCAATATCGATGTTTCATGTGGAGGGCGTCACGCCAGAGTATATCGAAGTAGAAAAAACAGAAAAAATAACATTTGAACAAAAGGAGCTGAAGGAAGCGTATGACACGCTAAACACTACAGAAGACCCGGATATAATCTGCATCGGGTGTCCCCACTGCAGCATCGACGAGGCGATGAACGTAATAAAGGCCGACCCGAAAAGGGAGGTGTGGATATTCACGACCAGGCAGAACAAGCCCGTCCTTGAAGAGCATGCAAAGGGAAAAAACGTAAAGATAATCTGCGACACATGTATGGTCGTCTCGCCATTGGAAGACCTCGGTATCAAGTCTGTCGGAGTCAATTCTGCAAAGGCTGCATTTTACTGCAGAAATCTGTCAGGCCTCGACGTCAGGTTCGATTCTCTTAAAAAATTAATATCTTAGAGGGCTTATAATGAAACTCCTTTTGTGCGCTGCCAGCGCCAGGGCAATGGCAGAGTCGGCCACAAGGGCAGACTACGATTTCGTTACACTGGATTTCTTTGGCGATATTGATACAAAAGAGATATGCGAAAACTACTCGTTGAGAGAATTCGGAGACGCCTACTCCACCGAAAACCTGTACCGCCGCTCGGCCCAGGTTGACTTCACCCACGCAGTATATGGCGCTGGATTTGAGAATTATCCAGAGTTCGTTGAAGGTTTTGAAAAGAGGGCCACGGTCGCCGGAAACGACTCAAAAACTCTCAGGGAAGTCAGGAGCTGGGAGAATTTTTTTTCTGTTCTTGAAAAAGAAGAAATAAAATTTCCGAGAACAGAGATTGTGCGTGCTGAAGATGTCCATAATCTGAACGGGAGGCTCTTAAAGCCGGTGAAAACCGGCGGAGGCCATAGAATCAATGACCTTTCATGCGCACATTCTGGCACTAACGAAGAGGTGCTCTTGCAGGAGGTCATAAGCGGCACGCCGATATCCACGTGCATAGTTGGCGATGGAAAAAGATGCAGGTTTCTTGGTGCCACAGAGCAGATTACATTCGGCAGATACAGGTATTGTGGGAACATTGCACCCTTAAAAACAACGAAGGCCATGGAGGACATTTCCATAAGGATAGGTGAGATGTTCGGTCTTGTGGGCGTAAACGGCGTGGACTTTATGTCAACTGCAGAGGGCCTTTACGTCCTGGAGGTAAATCCCCGGTTGACGGGCGCAATGGAGGTGCTGGAAAAGGCGTACAGCCTCAATCTCTTTGACATCCATGTCAAGGCATGCTCGGGAGTCCTCGATTTTAAACCAGTAAAAAGCAGAAGGTACTACTACAAAAAGATCCTCTATGCCACCGAGGACCAGAGCTGCAATCTGGGCAGGCTTGAAAGAAAAGAAAGACCGATATTTATTAAAGATGTACCAGCAGAAGAGTATATAGAAAAAATGAGCCCCATATGCACGATAATCGGAGAGGGGGATACGCTGGAGTCGTGTATGGAGGATTTGATTCGAAAGGAGAAGGAATATGCGGATTTACGGCAGAAAAATATCTAAAGGAATGACGGAAGGCGAAGCTCTGGTAACCAGGCAGGCGATAACATTTCTGGGAGGGGTTGATCCGGACACGGGCATGGTAGTTGAGAACGGCCACGAAATTGAGGGGCGGTCTATCAGCGGCAAAATACTCGTATTTCCAAGGGGCAAGGGATCTACGGTGGGCGTCTACACAATATACGGAATGAAAAAGAAGGGAACAGCGCCTGCTGGGATAATAAATGTCAAATCAGAGCAGGTCATCGCTACTGGCGCTATAATCTCAGAGATACCGATGCTCGACTCGCTGGAAGAGAATCCGATAGAGGCAATAAAGACAGGCGACAGCGTGACAATCAACGCCGATGAGGGCTACATAGAGGTAGAGAAGTGATTGTAGGAAGGGAGGACATCGAGCAGTTTAAATTGAAGGTAGAGAGGGGGTTCGATGTCCATGACAGTGCAGTCGGGAAGGGTTTTGTCTCTTTTCACGTAAGCCCTCGATATTCACATGAGGAGTCATATGAGGCCGTATTCAAGGAATTCGAGGGACAGGAGTTCATTCCGCTTTATAGAGAGACGAAAGAGGGCCTCAGGGTTCTGGTTATACCCAAGAAGATGAAAAAAAGGGAAGCACGGCCGATGGTCCATCTTGCGCTCTTAATACTCACGGCAATAACCGTCACATGGGCCGGCTACGACTGGTGGGCAGAGGGAAACATCGGCCAGAGCATCATGTTTGCTGTTGCACTTATGGGCGTACTGGGCATTCACGAACTCGGACATTTTTTTACTGCACGTAAAAGTGAAATTGATGCAACCTTGCCATTTTTTATCCCTGCACCGCCAATGATATTTCCTTTCGGCACATTTGGTGCTGTAATTTTCATGGGAACGCCTCCAAAAAACAGAAACTCCCTCATTGACGTGGGCATAGCCGGCCCGCTTGCTGGTTTTTTGATATGCATACCCATAGCCATAATTGGACTAAAGCTTTCCACCATTGCTCCGATATCCGTGATTACAGAGGACGAATATGTATTTACCATGCCGTTAATTCTCCAGCTACTTTCAGGATATATACTCGGAGGGCCTTTAGAACACAATATGGTAATACAGCCCCATCCGATAGCTATGGCAGCGTGGGCAGGATTTTTCGTAACAGCTCTGAACGTACTCCCTATGGGACAGCTCGATGGCGGGCACGTGATAAGGGGTTTGGCCCCTGTACATTTCAGAAAGATTTATTATACGACAGCAATTCTTCTGCCAATCATTGGGGTACTCTTTATCTCACCGATATGGATATTATGGGTAATTCTAATATGGGCAATGACGAGGCTTAATCATCCGGGCCCGCTGAATGATGTATCAGAGATGGACGTAAGAAAAAGAATTTATGGCGCTGTAATCCTCCTCCTGCTTTTAGTGCTGTGCTTTACACCGGCACCAATAGTTTCTGCTGAGTTACTCAGCAATATATAAATAGCCTGAAATCAAGGTAATTGTGATGGAGACTCACATAGGCTATATCGACAGGTCAGAGCTTTCACTGGAGAGTAAAGACACAGAGGTCTGCATGGAGTGCAGAGAGAAGGGACTGAATCTCTGCGATATCGACGAGATATGTCAGTTGAGGCTGGCGAGCGCTCTCGGCAGTAAGAAGTACTCCATAATCGAGAAGTCTATCGATCATGCAAGCGAAAAGGGCCTGATCGAGGTGAGGATTGTCAAGGTAAAGGGGAACAGGCCGAAACGATTCATCAAGATCACCGATCAGGGAACGATGTTTTTTGGGACTATGAAGTAGAAAATGAAAGTCCATCCACGCTGTCGTGCCTGCCTTTTAGAACAGAGCGCAAGAACTTTTGATGTTTTGCATATTGACGGCAAAATCAGGTTGTCCAATCTCAAAGCAATCGAGAAATTCATCGACGAGAGATTCACGGAGGACAGAATAACGGCAGAACTCGGCACAGAGGTGCACAGAGAGGTAAAGAAGATAACAAATAACGACCCTTTCAAAGAAGAGAAGGAGCGTTCAAACAGGGCCGCCCTGAAGCTCGTCGACTATGCAAGACAACTCATCGAGAATGCCGATGATTCGCTGTGCCAGTCGTTTAAAATCGCGATTGCCGGAAATCTCATAGATTTCGGCACATATTATTTTGATGTCGATTTAAAAGAAAAAGAACTCAAGGCTGCGCTGTCAGACGAATTTGCGATAGATGAATTTGATGAAATAAAAAGGCACATCAAAGGGGCAAAGAAAATTTTATACCTGTGCGACAATGCAGGAGAGATTGTATTTGACAGGCTTTGCATCGAGGAAATCCAGAAATTGGGCCCCACTGTCACTGCAGTTGTAAAATCAGGGGCAATCGTGAACGACGCAACGATGGAGGACGCAGGGGTAGCGCACCTCCATGAAATATGCAGTGTAATCGAATCCGGAACGGACAGCGTGGGCGTAATTCTAAAGGAGTCCTCCGACGAATTTATCAAAGAGCTCAAATCTACAGACCTGATAATAGCAAAGGGCCAGGGCCACTTCGAAACCATGGAGGATATGGAACTGCCAATTGCATTTCTTTTAAAGGCAAAGTGCCAGACCGTTGCGGAGGCCCTCGGCGTAAAACCAAAAAGCAGCGTTGTCACACTTAGTCAATTTTGTTCAGCACAAACCCTGTGAGGAGTTTTGGATAGAAGTAGGTTGCCTTGCCCGGCATCTTTTCTCGGTTTAATGCAATATTTTTTACTTCATCGAGCTTGGTAGGATTGACAAACAGCACGACATTTCCTTTTTCTTCTGCCGTTCTCATCGCTTCTTTATCATCTACTATGTATGAGAGATTATCATGGTCAACTATCAGGTCTATTAGAAGGGCGTGGATTATTGTCACGTCCAGCCTCTTCCATTCCTTTGATTTCTCTGAGTCTATTATCTTGTCCATCACATTTTCGTCTTTAAGTATCAGAAGGTAGCACTTGTCGTCAAAGCACATGCCGAAGACGTGGTGCCTCCTATTCATCTCTTTTAGTTTTTTGAGCATCTGCTCCTGTTCGACGCTGTCAACGTCGAAGTACTCCTCTATTTTCTGCATTTTCGACATGTCAAAATTCACGTTGCTCAGAAGCCTGTGTGCAGGTAATATGGTAATGCCGCCGCTGTCCATGTTCGTATAGTACATCATTGTATAGTCGTACGCGTTCGAGCCGGTTTTCTCCCGCATTCGGTCCCTCATTATAAGCGCTGTGGCGTACCTGTGGTGTCCGTCTGCGATGAAGAGCTTCTTTTCTTCCATTCCGGCTTTTACACTAGCAATGATGTCGTAGTCGTCGATCTTCCAGAGTCTGTTGAGTATGCCATTCGCATTGGCCTCGGCTACAGGGGGCTTCCTTGTTTCTTTGGCAATGATTTTCTCCACAATCCCTTCGGGATCGGAATACATGGAAAATATCTGGCTGAAGTTTGCGCTGCACGTACCCATCAGATTCAGGCGGTCATCAATGGCTTCGGCGAGGGTCTCCTCGTGCGGCAGTATCACCCCCTTCTCGAACTCCTCGAGCTTTACGAGCGATATAATGCCGAGCATCTTTTTCCTTTCATTGTCAACAGAATATTCCTGCTCCAGCACGTAAATGGAAGGCCGTTCGTCTTT
>JAZGIK010000103.1:0-4245 GCA_036482035.1 Hydrothermarchaeaceae archaeon (SeqCode)
ACAACAAAAAGAATCTTGCGGATATTATGAGGCACATTCGGAAGTTATAAGTTGCCTCACTTGAAAATCATAAAAACCGTCTCGAAATCTCTTCCTTTATAGACTCCAAAAATTTATATTTTGGCTCCGGTTTTTTTGTCACCTTTTTAATTTTGACGTTCTTTGATTTTATGATGCCGTAGGCGACCATTCCTCTTTCTGTGAGTTTGTATACATCTGGTTGCCGGGTGTCCCAGAGCCCTTCTGTGGCTTCCAGCAGGGAATCAAGTTTCTCTGGCTTGACATTCAATTCCTTTAGCATTTCGTCGCGGGATACTCCATATCCTTCATAGAGGAGCGCGATTAACTTTGCCCTCTCCGGGTCGGAGACAATTTTGAACAATGTCATCGTTCAACCTCTTCAATCGAAAGATAGATAGATGGATTTACTATGCTGATGTATGTATAGATTAGCGCCTGGAACAACCTGCCAAAAATGAATAACAGTATTGCGCTTAAGGCCAAAACGCCCTGAAATTCTGTGAGCATCACGACAACCATTGCAACGAACATCATCCCAACAAATAAAAAATTTACTTTAAGCACAGGCCATTTGTGTCGCAACCCTAAAGACGCGCTTTTTAGGACCGCGCTTTTCACGCCGCGCTTCTCCACCATCGCAATCGGCACCGCAAAGAAGAACACGAGCGCGAACAGGGCAATCGCGAGCACCATCACCCCGAGGGCAGCGAGCAAAAACAGCGGGCTCTGTGTCGATATATATAATCTACCAAATAGCAGATAAACCACAATGAAGCAGCCCACGAAGGCAATTGCCACAACACCGATGAGCAGGAGGGCCCTCGCCCCGCGAACAGCATCTATAAGCGCTCTTACAAGCGAAATCGGTCTGCCGGCATGAAAATCGCTGGCAATCATGACGTACATGCCGTAGGTGAGAATGTCCACCACATATACGAACAGAAAGAAAAAAGCGAAAAGCGACAGTTCCCCTGCAAATGGCGACAAAATTCCGCCAGCGTCCGGTGCCGTGCCCGCGCTTCTCGCTATCTCCATCTCCCGGTTTATAGCGAGGCTGATTTCAAGGCTGAGTTTGGCAGCATATAGGACGAAAAACGTGTATAAAAACGTTGTAAAAATCCTCGGCACAAATACCTTCGGCTCCTTTTTCATAAGGTCGAGAGACGCCCTGAGGACCTGCACGAGATGCATACTGCAAAAGATATAAATGCCCTACATTAAAACATTGTGCCTTATGCAGCTTTCAAATTTAAACGAATTATCAAAATCTGAATACAATAAAATCATAAAACGTTCCGGTGCAAAAATCGAAAGGGTCTTGCCGGGCGTCGAGAAGATAGTAGAAGACGTTCGCAAGAGAGGAGACCCTGCATTGAGGGAGTACACCAAAAGGTTCGACCGTGCAGAGATTTCAGATTTCAGGGTTTCAGAAGAGGAATTCAAGGAAGCAAGGCAAAGCGTGGGAGGGGAAGTTGCCGGGGCCCTGAAAAGGGCAAAGAAAAACATCGAAGACTTCCACAAAAGGCAGCTGAAAGACAGCTGGTCATATAGAAAAGGAAGGTCAAAGCTCGGGCAAATTGTAAGGCCCATCGACAGCGTCGGATGCTACGTTCCAGGAGGAAAGGCATCGTATCCGTCCACGGTTTTGATGGCGGCAGTACCTGCCTCGGTAGCAGGGGTAGAGAGAATCGCTGTAACGACGCCACCTCAAAGAGACGGAAAGGTAAACGGCGCCGTGCTGATGGCCTGCGATATAGTTGGGGTGGAAGAGGTGTACAAAGTCGGCGGTGCCCAGGCGATAGCAGCGCTCGCATTCGGCACTAAAAGCATCCCGAAGGTGGACAAGGTAATTGGCCCCGGAAACGTCTATGTAACCGCTGCAAAGAGGCTTGTATCTAACGAAGTTGCGATAGACCTGCCCGCAGGCCCCAGCGAGGTCCTGATAATTGCAGACACATCAGCGAATCCAGAGTTCGTTGCTATCGACATGGAGGCACAGGCAGAGCACGATCCAGATGCCTGCGCGGTGCTGGTCACGACCTCGAAAAAGCTGGCCGAAACAGTCAAAAATAAGATAGAAAATATAAATGGTAAGATATTAGTTGCGAACTCGATAGAAGATGCCGTCAACTTTTCAAACGAATACGCTCCAGAGCACTTGCAGGTAATAACCAAAAATCCAGTAAAAGTGCTGAAGAAAATCAAAAACGCTGGCTCCATATTCATAGGAAACTATACGCCCGTGGCATGCGGAGACTATGCATCCGGGACAAACCACATCCTGCCGACGGGTGGATTTGCAAGGGCATATTCCGGGCTCGGCGTTTTTGATTTTGTAAAGTTTATCTCCGTACAGGAATTCGATAAGGCCGCCCTCGAAAAGCTTTCCAGAACAATTATAGTACTCGCAGAGGCGGAAGGGCTGGAGGCGCACGCCGAGAGCGTCAAAAGGAGGATAAAATGAGGAGATATTCTGAAGAAATCACTCCCTCAATGGACGGCGAGAAAGTAGAGGTCGCTGGCTGGGTTCACGACAAAAGAAAGCTCGGCGGGCTCGTGTTCATAATCCTCAGGGACAGGACAGGGTTGATACAGGTTACCCTCCCAAAGAAATTCATATCTCCCGTGGTCTTTGAAGTTGCTCGATCTTTGAGCAAAGAGAGCGTGATTTCTGTAAATGGCAAAGTCCAAAAAGAGGAGAAGGCGCCGAACGGCTACGAGATAATACCGGAAAGCATAGAAATATTGAGCAGCGCAGCAACGCCCCTCCCGCTAGACCCCTCAGGAAAAGTCGATGCCAACCTCGATACGCGACTTGATAATCGCGTAATGGATTTGAGGAGGCCGGAGGTAAATGCAGTATTCAGGATCAGGGACGTTGCAATTTCTGCAGGAAGGGAGTTCCTTACCGAGTCAGGGTTTATCGAAATCCAGACGCCAAATATTATTTCCACATCGTCAGAAGGGGGCACAGAGCTTTTTCCGGTGTCCTATTTCGAGAAGGAGGCGTTTTTGGCCCAGTCGCCCCAGCTTTACAAGCAGATGATGATGGGCACAGGGCTCGACAGGGTTTTCGAGATAGCCACGTATTTCAGGGCAGAGGAGCACGACACCATATGGCACCTGAATGAGGTGTCTGCCATAGACTGCGAGCTTGCCTTCATCAAAGACGAGACAGACGTAATGAAAGTCATCGAGGCCCTCGTCGTCGCTATGATAAACGGCGTAAGGGAGAGGTGCAGCCAGCAGCTCGACATTCTTAAGAAGGAGATACCGGAGCCAAAGACGCCATTTCCAATGCTCCAATATGAAGAGGTCCTGAAGACGCTCAAAGACGAGGGTATGAAAATCCCATTCGGCGAGGACCTGACGACAGAGACAGAAAAAAGGCTCGGTGAGATAATGAAGGAGAAGGGCCACGAACTCTACTTTGTGACAAAGTATCCCTTGAAAATCAAACCGTTTTACACCATGCCAGATGCAAATCCCACATATTCGAATTCCTTTGATCTGGAGTATGGAGGCAGAGAGATAGTATCGGGCTCCCAGAGGGTCCACGAGCACGATCTGCTTGTAGAGAGAATAAAGAAAAAAGACCTGAACATCGAAGGCTTCGCATCATACTTGAGCGCCTTCAAGCACGGCATGCCCCCTCATGGTGGATTTGGACTGGGAATAGAGCGTTTCTTGGTACTTCTCCTGGACCTGCCCAACATTCGTGAGGCAGCGCTCTTCCCACGGGACAGGAAGAGATTGGAGCCTTAAAGATTTTATTCCCCTTTACTTCTTATTACTTCCACTATTTTGCTCTCTATATCGGAGGCAGTGTACTGCCCCTTCAATGCCTCCTTTCCATTAATCGCCACGGTATTGGCCATCCAGATGTCAAGCTCCCTGGCCCTCCTTGCGTGTACAGGCCAGTAGCTCACATCCACGCTCACCCCGTATTTTTCTTCGATTCTTTTTGAGATCTCTTCCATCTGCCTCCTGAACGTCTCCGTGGAGCAATGGCACGTCCCGGATACCAGAAATATCTCGACCTCTATTTCCACCTTTTCACCTCGTGATGTATCCGAACGTCATTCCGATGCATGTAGCAAATATTACTACCAGCACTATATATGTGAGAGTCTTCCCGGTACCAAGGACCTTCTGCACGGCCAGCATATTCGGCAGGCTCAGCGCTGGCCCTGCAAGGAGGAGAGCGAGAGCAGGCCCCTTGCC
>JAZGIK010000104.1:0-2870 GCA_036482035.1 Hydrothermarchaeaceae archaeon (SeqCode)
CCCATTGATGTCGACCTAAAGCTCGCGGAGGCAGGTGAAACCAGGCACATGATGGACTGGTTCTGGGGAATAAACACGTCCCGTGCGTTGAGCCAAGCGTTGAAAAACGCACACAGGGGTTTTGTGACCGTATCCGCAGGGAGAGTCCAGACACCGGCTCTTGCAATTCTTGTAAAAAGAAAGAAAGAGATTGAAGACTTTGTACCGGAGCCATACTGGGAAGTCTTTGCAGATGTGGATGTGAAAGGCCAGAAGGTGCGGGCCCGCCACGAAAAAGGCAAGATATTCGTGAGGGATGAAGCAAAGTCTGTACTGGAAAGGTCGAAAGTAAAAGAGGCCACCGTTGCCGAAGTAACTAAGGAGGAAACGAAGGTATATCCGCCAACCCCCTATGACCTCGGGACCCTACAAGTTGATGCCTACAGGATTTTTGGTTTCGTGCCAAAGAAGACTCAGGATTTGGCACAGGGACTCTATGAGGGCGGGCATATCTCATATCCAAGAACTTCCTCGCAGAAACTCCCCTATTCGATTGGCTTTAACAGAATTCTGCAAAATCTGGCTAGCGACCCTAAGTTTAAAAAGTCTGTAGACATTGTGCTCAATAAGGGAAAACTCAAACCCAGGCAAGGGGCAAAGACAGACCCTGCCCACCCTGCCATATATCCGACAGGTATACTGCCCAAAAAGATTGCAGCAGACGCCGACAAGCTTTACAGGCTTATAGCCCACAGATTTATCGCAGTTTTTGGGGACGAGATGGTAATGGCTGCCATAAAGGTCGGTATAGATTTGAGCAGGGAGAGATTTGAGTTCGAAGGTTCAAGTGTTAAAGAAGCGGGATGGACCGAACACTATCCTTACTACAAGCCGAAAGAGTTTATGTTCCCGGACGTTTTTGAAGACGAAAAGCTAAAAGTGCTCAAGGTCTATTCACCGGAAAAAAAGACGCAACCTCCTCCGAAATTCACCCCCGCTTCACTGATAAAAGAGCTGGAGAACAGAGGGCTCGGCACCAAGGCGACCCGCGCAGATACATTGGATACGTTATACAGGAGAGGTTACGTCCACGGAAAATCGATAGAGGTAACGGAATTCGGAGTATCCATAATCAGCACTCTTGCAGAATACGCTTCCTCGATTATCAGCGAAGAACTCACAAGAAAATTTGAAGAAAAACTCGAGAATATACGCGAGGGTAAGGAGGGCAAAGAGTCCGTACTAAACGAGGCAAAGGCAGAGCTGGAAAAGATTCTCGGGGAGCTCAAGAGGAAGGAAGACGTAATTGGCGAAAAGATTTCGGATGCCATAAAACAATCTGAAAAGAAGAAAACGCTTGGAAAGTGCAACCTCTGCGACGGAGAGCTGAAGATAATAAAGGCCCGGGGAGGGAAAGACTTCATCGGCTGTTCGAATTATCCAAAGTGCAAAAATGCATTCTCTTTATTCACGAGCCGTGGTGTAGAGCCAACCGATAAGAAGTGCGCTGAATGCGGTCTTCCAGTGATCAGCACTTCCAAAGGAAAATATCTTTTCTGCATCGACCCCAAATGCAAGTCCAACGAAAAGAGGTACGTTGTCGGCAGGTGTCCGAAATGTAACGGAGACTTGAGAATTATGAAGGTCAAAAAGCAGTTTATCGGGTGTTCCAACTATCCAGATTGCAGCGTCTCATATCCTCTTCCTCAAAAAATTGGTATATTGCCGACAGATAAAAATTGCTCGGAGTGCGGCCTCCCTATGGTAAGTATCCCTTTTGGAAAGCGCCGCATTTTGAGCTGTGTCGACATGAACTGCAAGTCAAAGGAAAAGTACCTTAAAAGAAAGACCGTGTGAGCTACTTTACCTTCTTGCCGAAGATTGTCCTGGTCTCCTTCATCCCGTCTATCTTCAGTATTTTATCCACAACCAAGTCAATGGCATCCTTTTCCTCGACGTTCAATCTGGCAAGAATATCGAACTCCCCTGTGATCAGGTATACCTCGGCAACTTCGTCCAGCTTGGCGAGGTCTTCTGCAACGTCCTTCACTTTACCCACTTCGGATCTGGCAATAAACAATACAGGCATAATTTCAACTCCTGCATCGTTATTAGCTGACATAGTATAAAAATTTTTAAGCTATGGCGCTATATCTTAATAAATGGACGTACTTGTCGCAATCCTTGGGAGCGTATTTGTGGTAAGCGCAATCTCCCTGGTAGGGATTTTTACTCTCGTTTTAAAGGAGAAAATGCTGGAGAGGGTGCTTTTTGTCCTTATCGCAGTCGCCGCAGGGACTCTTCTGGGGGTAGCATTTCTGGACCTGATACCAGAGGCCATGGAAGAAGGAGGACAGGGCGTCCTTCTTTACGTCCTTTCCGGGATGGTGGCGTTTTTCGTTCTGGAGAGGTTTGTGTTCTGGCATCACTGCCATGACGGGAAGTGCGACATCCATACATTTAGCTATTTGAACCTGATAGGTGACGGGGTCCACAACCTTATAGACGGGATGGTGATAGCCGCCGCATACCTGACATCGATTCCGCTGGGTTTTGTGACAACGATTGCAATAATATTACATGAAATCCCGCAGGAAATTGGGGATTTTGCAATCCTCGTTTATGGAGGATTTGGAAAGAAAAAGGCCCTCTTTTACAATTTCCTCTCTGCACTGGCAGCGTTCGTTGGCGTGGCGCTGACGTATCTTCTGTCCTCTACTGCAGGGCTTTTTCCCTTCCTTCTGGCATTTGCCGCAGGCGGGTTCATATACATAGCTAGCGCAGACATCATGCCAGAGCTTCGGAAAGAGTTGGAGTTCAGGAAATCACTGCTGCAGCTTGTGTGCCTGATCGGGGGCATTGTCCTCATGTGGACCGTCACCAGTCTATTC
>JAZGIK010000105.1:0-3437 GCA_036482035.1 Hydrothermarchaeaceae archaeon (SeqCode)
CCTTTTCCGGGGCCTTTGAGTCTTTCCTACTTTTTATGTCAATAAATGCAGCAACTTCTTCTCCATTCACAGTGACGGTTTTATCCATCGACATGGAGTAGAAATCGCTTATTTCTACGGGACCTTCTTCAACAACTTCGCCACCTCCTCCGCTCATAAACATAACATAGTAGCCACCTCCTCCAGCCAGGGCCAGGAAACCAATCACACCTAAAAGCAGAACACTAGTGGGAACCCCTTTTTGTTCGACCACCACAGTGGTCGGTGCAGCAGGTGCAGCTTCAGCACCTGCCTTTTCCTGGACAAACTCACCTATTATCTTGAATACCCCTTCCTCAACCTCGAATTCGTGCCAGGTGGGCACGGTTTTAAGACCTTTTGCGTGATGTATCCTAAACAGATTTTTCATAGGAGGGCCTTCCTCGAATCTCATCTCCAAGACACCATCGACCATGGCCTTTAGCCCAACAACAGTCTGGTCATCATGCATCTCGTCTTGCAGGGTGTACGTTATGGAACCATAATCGGTCTTCACCCTTGACGAGAGCACGCCAAAAAACTTTTTGATTTCCGGTTCGGGGGCATGTAAAAAGAGCGTTGAAAGTGAATCAAAGAAGAGCCTCATAGGCTTTCCTACAATATCAGCGGCCTTTGTCAGATTCACAGTTATCAGATTTAAGTTGGCAGGATTGTCAATCGTGAACCCGTTGTCATACCTCTCTCCTGTAGAGTGAGAATACAGGTCGATGAAGATGAATTTGCTACCTTCATACTGGTCAAGATCCAGACCTGCCTTTTTTGCTATCTCTTTAATCTCCTTGGGACTTCTCTCGGTAGTGATATATGTGACGCTTTCCCCATTTTCAAGATATTTTTTCATCAAGTCAAGAAAGTAAATGTGCTTACCTACGCCCGGGGGGCCCGTGAGAATTGCACTATACTTTTCTGGAAAATCTATCATATACACAGAAATGTGTGTATACAATATATATTTTTCTTATTTTACCCTCACGATAAACACTTTTCCATAGGGAGTATCCCTTTCGTAAACAAACTCGAAAAATTCTTCATCTTCGAATTTCTCTGTGTCAGTGTCAACTCCATACTGTGACGCTGGCTTGTGATAGGATAGGAGATTTCCATATCTTATCATGTTGTCTGAATAGAATATGTGCGTGGCTCCATATCTCTCTGCCAGTATCGAGGCCTCTGCCGGACTCGTAGTTTTATAAAGTGTGTAGAGGTCGTCTTGCACCTGACCCGGCGCTTTTATGTAGGGGTAGTCCACGTTTCTGAGCGGGAACATGCCGCCCAGGAGGGTCTTTCCCCCGCAGACTGCGCCGAACATCTGGGCGCGGTAGTAGTCTGCTATTATCCTGTCTGACGGGACCGAGTTATCCCTGTACCACTGTGCAGCTTCGTATTCCTGCGGCGTTAGTCCGGACGTCTGGAACCTTACAGCATATCCATATTCCTGCAGACTCCAGGCAAGTCCGAAGATTAAAAGGATTACCACGACAAAGCCCAGATGCCTCCTGTACTTGTCCGCTATGTAGGTAAACTCTGCAATCAGCACACCTGTGGCAATCGAAAGCGGCTGGGCCAGAAAGCAGTAAAACCTGAAACCCTCGAGGGGCTTTCCCAGCGTTGACCACTCGAGAGTGTTGTACCAGTTGACATCTACCTTCCCCAGAATAGCGATTATGCTCTCGTTTTGTGTCTCAATGAACAGCGGCAGGGCCCAGAGGATTATGATGAGGTGTTGCAACCTGTATCTCAAAAAATATCCGTGAGAGACGTACAGGAACGACACAATCCCCAACACCGCTGCAACTGTGCCGTATTCCGAGAGGTGCATCGCTGCCCCATACATGCCGCTTGATGTCACCAGCGCATTTATCCACCACCAGTAGAGATTCTTGGGCACCCACCAGAATGCGGTGATAAGCTGTGAGACAAATACCACCTTTAAAAAGTCTAAAAGTAGCCCCTTACCCGCCTCTCTAGTTATGACCAGGGCCAGCGTAACCATCAGTAAAATCAGGACCTCCAGAAAGTACGAGAGGTGCATGAGGAAATTTACCGCTAAAACCATCCCAATAGCAAGAAGCCGCATATTGCTGGCGCTCTGCTTCGAGTGCCAGATCCAGAAGAGTACCAGTAAAGGAATAACGAAAAGCGTGAAGGACTGGGGGTCTGAAATACCTGACCAGAATACAAAAGACGGAGACATGGCCAGTACCAGAGTCGCAAAAATGGCTGCCCTTTCGCTGTAGAGATAGCGGGCCAGAAAGTATATGGACAGCGGTGTCGCGGCCTCGAAGAATGGAACTATCCTGGAGCTGAAAGTCGCAATGTCGAGCCCGGCAACATAACTCCCGAGCGCAAAAAGCATTGGCGATAGCGGAGGATACCACATCGGCACGTACCCATACGCGAGATATCTGATATCGGGATCTGGCAGAACATGGTTGTCCAGAATAGCCTGCGCTATACACAGCCTGTACCAGATGTCTCCCTGAAACGTCAGAAGGTGCGGGTCTATCTCGAGCCTCGGCATAAGGCGCAGGTAAAGGCCCAGAAGATATACCATCGCCAGAAAAAAAAGCTCGTGCCTTTTCATACCCAATGATTTTAAATCCTTAGAAGAAAAATATTGTCCTCAATGAAAGTAGCAGTGCTCGCAGACATACACGGGAATCTACCTGCATTGGAGAGAGTATTGGGAGAAATAGAAGGAATGCCAAAGTTCTGCTGCGGTGACCTTGTGGGCTACAATCCCTTCCCCAACGAAGTAATAGAACTTGTAAAGAAAGAGAACATTGTATCGATTTTGGGAAACCATGACTATGCGGTTTTGACAGGCGATACGTCCTGGTTCAACCCGACTGCCGCCAAGGCAATATATTGGACAGCGGAAGAGCTGACCGGCGAAAACCTCGACTTTTTGAAAACCATGGCGCAAACCCACGACAGCGAATTTTACATGATACACGGCAGCCCGAAAAATCCGTTAGAGGATTATGTATACTCGGATGACCCTGACTACGTCTTCCAGGACTTTTTCAACTACACAGAAAACGATGTGATAGCACTGGGCCACACCCACGTACCCTTTGTCAAGAGACTCGATGAAAAGCTGATTTTTAATCCGGGGAGTGTGGGACAGCCAAGAGACTCTGATAACCGGGCAAGCTATGCAATTCTGGATTTAAAAACAAAGGAAGTCGAGATAAAACGGGTAGATTACGACATAGAAAGGACGGCTGAGACGATTATTAAGAAGGGGCTGCCGGAACGGCTTGCGTCGAGGCTGTTTAGTGGGATTTGACTGATTCAAGCGGCACATATCTCGCGCCAAGCAGGTCTAAAAAGGCAAGCGTGTCATCAAATTCGTCTATCAGATACTCTCCTGACCGGTAGTTCAAAGGCTCGTT
>JAZGIK010000106.1:0-5134 GCA_036482035.1 Hydrothermarchaeaceae archaeon (SeqCode)
GCCACCCATTCCGGTCCCCAGGGGGTCGCCTCCCTGAATAACAAATCCCGGCTCGTACCTGTGAAATGTGAGGCCGTCGTAGAAACCCGATTCCGCAAGCTCGATGAAGTTTGCAACGGTCGTCGGCGCACGTTTTTCATATAACTCGAATCTGAACTCCCCCTTGTTCGTCAGTATCACCGCAGTTGGATTTTCTGCCATATCTGTTCCTCCTTCAAAAACTTCTGCATCTGTCTCGTTTTCTGTACAGCCAACCAAAAGCATGACTGCAAGAAATACGAATATTATTTTCATAATTAAACTTGAATTGTCCTACTGGCCTATTCGACGCCCATCTCCTTTAGGAAGTTCCTGGCAGCACCGTGAACGTCCCTGGCGCAGGTGATAGCCCTACCGACAACAAGAATGTCAGTCTTGGAAGCAAGGGCCTCTTTTACCTTGGGCACCTTGATTCCCCCGGCCACTGCCACTAGGCCCCCGCCGATGGCTTCCTTGATGTCAGGTATGCTGCCCCACTGGTGCTCCGCATCCGTCAGCTCTAAGTCTATTGCTCTGTGGAGTTCCACGATGTCGGGCTTTACTTTCAACTCGTCCAGTACATCGAGGGGGTCGTGGAGGTTGATGGTGTCTAAAAGGGCCAGCGTTCCCGCCCTGCGGCACTCCTTGATAAACTCCTCCTGGGTCTCGATAGGTGCCAGCCCAGAGAATGCTGCCACATCTGCCCCGACCTCACCTGCCATTCTGGCCTCGCGTTTTCCAAAGCTCAAGGTCTTCAGGTCAGCCATGACCACACCCCTTGGTTTAATCCGGCGGATTTTCTCGATAACCTCCACGCCATATCTCTTTATCACGGGGGTCCCTGCCTCGATGAATACAGCGTAATGATTCGGAAGGGCTCTGATGATGCCCTCGACCCTTCTCCAGTCAGGGATGTCGAAGGCCACCTCCAGATAGGGAGGGTTTTTCAGTATGGTATTTTTAGATTTCTTCATTTTATTTCCCTCTAAAAGTCTGTCATAATCCTGAACTGGTCGACCTCATAGATTAACATTGCCTGGAGGTAGGTATTGGCGGTGTCATGTATGTCCTCCGCACAGGTTATGGTCCTGCCGAGTACCAGGATATCCGCGCCTGAGGAGAGGGCTTCAGTACCCTTTGAAACCCCAAACTCGCCAGCCACGGCGATAAGGGCGTCGCCACCGCAGGCCTTTTTGATTTTCCGGGCCAGCTTCTTATCCACAGTTCTTTGGAGCTCGACGACATCGGGTTTTTCGCTCACCTGGGTGATTACTTCCACCGGGTCCGGCAGGTTGATGGTGTCCATGTAGGCCAAGGCCCCCACCTTATGGGCCTCCTCGATGAACCTCTCCTGGGTCTTTAAGGGAGCAAGCCCCGAGTAGGCTATGGCGTCTGCCGTGGCATCCCCGGCCATCCTGGCCTCCAGGTTTCCAGTGTCCAGAGTCTTCAGGTCGGCGATGACCACGGATTCCGGCCTTATCTGGTGGATCTTCTGGCAGACCTCCACTCCGTACCTCTTGATGAGGGGGGCACTGACTTTGATCACGATTCCATCCTTTCTCGGGAGGGCCTTGAGGATGCCCTCGACCCTCCTCCAGTCATCAAATTCCAGTTCAACAGCAAGGTACGGCGGCTGCTCCATGTTATTTATCCTGAATCCTATCATCTCATGCATGGCCTTGGGCTTCTCCTCCATCACGACGTCAATATCCGGGAAGCCCTCCATGGCCCTTTTTACGGCCAGTTTTGTGGCTGCATAGTTATATCTGTATATCCTCTGGTAGTCCTTGCCCCTGGGATGAATGAAAACAGACACAACGACCACCAGATCTTCCACCATGTCTATTGGTATTACACCTCTCTCCACCGAATCTACCACCGCCTTTGCGACTGCACTCTGTGCAGGGCCGAACAATCTCTCAGCACCCTCCAGGTCCCTTATGGTTACCTTTGGCACTATGAGGGTCGCAGGTTTTACAGGGAGATTTGGCCTTACCACCGCGAGTATTGGGGTATGCCCCTGCTTCGGCTGGGCCAGGGAATCGGCAAATGCCTGGCCGACAGGGCTATTTTTGCTGCCAATTACCAGATCTATATGGGCGATTTCTGGCTCTTCTCCAACAAGGGCCTCGCCCACTAAAAAACCCCTGTCAATCATAATGGTCAACTCTATACTCGTAACCCCTGTCCTCTGCAAATTTTACGAGCTCACTGTCCTCGTGCCATATCCTTATATGTATAAATCCACCTCTGCCATCCAGGCCCATAATCTCCCTTACAAAAGTAGGAAAGTCAGGGGGGAGAGTCGTTTTCCTTCTTATGAGATAATCCATATAATCTTTAAGGAACAGTATCCTCCCTTCGTCGCCCTTCTCTTTCAATTTCACCTTTAATTTCTTATGAAATACCGTGTCTATTTCATCAATCTCTTGCTCATCAGTCTTTTTGGTCTTACCCAAGTTAACCACCGAATTCAACCTTAATGACTCACTATATAAATTTGACGACTTTCGAACAACTTTTTATTCGGCAACTTTGGCACATTGAATAATGAAAGAATTCGTGCCGCGCTTAATCGCATGGGAATTGACCGGCTCCTGCAACATGAAGTGTGTCCACTGCAGGGCCTCCGCTGTCGAAGATAGGGATCCGAATGAGCTCACGACACAGGAAATCAAGGACACCATCGATAACATCGCCACATTTGCAAAACCGATACTGATACTGACGGGTGGGGAGCCCTTGGTAAGAGAGGACGTCTTTGAAATTGCGAGATACGGGACAGAAAAGGGCCTCCGGGTAGTGGTTGGAACGAACGCCACTCTGATAACACCCGAAGCCGCTGGTAAATTGCTGGACTCCGGCGTCAAGCGCATAAGCGTCAGCATAGACGGCTCCACACCCGAGACCCATGATAAATTCCGGGGCCTGCCAGGCGCATTTGAAGGGACCATTAAAGGTGCGAAGGCGGCCCAAAAAGCAGGTCTCGATTTCCAGGTCAACACCACTGTGACAAAGCGAAACGTCGATGACTTGCAGGCAATGCACGACCTTGCAGTAAAACTCGGGGCCGTAGCACACCACATATTCCTTTTAGTGCCGACCGGCAGGGGAGAGGACCTAAAGGACGAGGAGATTTCGCCGGAAGAGTACGAGAACGTTTTAAACTGGATGTACGACACGCAGAAGAAGATGGGCGCCAAGGTTCAAGCTGCCGGACACCCGCACGGCCAGGAGGGAATGTTCATGAAGGCCACTTGTGCGCCTCATTACTTCAGGGTAATGCATCAGCGCTCGAAAGAAGAGGGCCAGGATATTACGCCAGAAAGGGCAGGGCTAAACGCAATGACAGGGGGGTGTCTCGGTGGCACGGGATTCTGCTTCATCTCCCGGACTGGAGATGTCTATCCCTGCGGATACCTGCCGGCCAAAGCCGGGAATATAAAGGAAAAATCATTCAAAGAGATATGGGAAGAATCTAACCTGTTCAAGGACTTGAGAGATCCGAAAAAACTAAAGGGCAAGTGCGGCAAGTGCCAGTACAAAGTCACGTGCGGCGGGTGCAGGGCGAGGGCATTTGCAAAATACGGGGATTATCTTGAAGCCGAGCCGTACTGTGTATACGTGCCTCCCGCTTGGAAAAAAGAACAGGCTATTTAGTTTCTTGCTCTTCAGATTCAACAGCACCCATCGCTATGGGTTCCGATTCCGGCTCTTCGGACTCTGCAGGCTTTGGCTTTTCGAGTTTACTAGGTAGCGGCCCCTCCTTCACCTCTTGCGGCAGAAGCGGCTCTTCCGGGGTAACAGGTTTTGGACTGACAAGTTTGATTACAACCTTGCCTTTTGTGCCCTCGATTCTTATTCGATCCGCCGGAAATTCCATGAGGGTCTTCTCAACAAATTCGAGTGCCTCGCTGCCGGCTTCTCCTTCCGTTGTGTAGATTTTGACAGGGACCTCATGTTTGCGTTTGACCAAGTAAAAAACTAGTATTATAAAAATCAGGAGAGCTGTTGCTATTGCGGCAATGATTATCCAGACACTTGCCCCGGCCCACTCGGCAGCATCCAAAAGGGCCTGATTTGCAGTTGTTACGATGTCTGCCATATTTTCTCCTGTAACTTCGTACATTAATAAAGGTTTTCATCCGGTGCCTATATCCGAACTCCAGTATATACCTATATATAAAATATTTCCAAAGATGAGATATAGTTTTACACCCAATAATACACTATGGGGCAGCAGATTAGGCACTCGATATGCGATCTCTGCACTAAAGCAGCGAGAAAACGCTGTCAAGCAGGCATGACCAGAAAGTGTGACAGGCTTCTTGGTACTTTTGAAAAGGCCGACATCATCGGGGCCAAATATCATCTCTTTGCATCAGGGAAGTGCATTTTCGCTTAGGGAGACAATCTTTATAACTTGCCATAAACAACTCTCGCATAGGCTGAGAGAATGAACGACTCTGACCTTCTGAAAATGTCTTTCGCGGTCGCTACTTTCGGGCTTGTCCTTCTGTTCCTGGTCTCCACCTATTCGAACATGCCCGTTGTGAAGATATCCGAGTTGAGCTATGACGATACCGGCACGAAGGTCGCAGTAAAGGGCGAGGTCACGTCCGTGCGAATCCACAAAGACGGCCATATATTCCTTGAGGTGAGCGACGATACAGGTGATATATCTATTGCGATATTCAAAAACGTGGCCGAAAAGCTAGACACCGCAGCAAGAGAATGCATCACGAATATCGGTGCCAAAGTCGAGGTGACCGGCGAGGTCAAGGAATACCGCGAAAGGCTCGAGATAATACCGCAGGGTACAGGTGACGTGAAATGCTAGAGCTACTCCTGCTCATCCTTGCCGGCGTCATTTTAGGGACGTTCACCGGGATGGTGCCGGGCATCCATGTCAACACCGTTGTCATTGTCTTACTTTCACTGCTGCCTGTACTTCTGGAGCACTTCTCGCCGACCGGCGTCGTCTCGCTGATCGTGGCAATGAGCGTTGTGCACACGTTTGTGGACTATATCCCTTCGATCCTCATCGGGGCCCCGCAGGAGGACAGCGTTTTATCGACGCTGCCGGGACACAGGATGCTGATGGAAGGCAGGGGAT
>JAZGIK010000107.1:0-2545 GCA_036482035.1 Hydrothermarchaeaceae archaeon (SeqCode)
GTTGATGGGTGAGGCAGGAGAGCAGGTGCCTGTAGTGATAATAAAGGGCGTCGATTTTGCGGGCGGCGGGAAGGCAGAGGATTTGCTGAGGGGGAAGGAGGAGGATGTGTTCAGGTAGAACTATAACTCTGAATATTTTTTATATTCGAGTTTATTTTTTATATACCCTCCACCATATTCCACTTTACTATGATCACTGTACTATCGGGAGGCACGGGCACTCCGAAGCTGTTGCAGGGCCTCGTGGAGGTCACTGACCCGGAAGATATCACGGTCATTGTTAATACAGCAGAGGACATGTGGCTGCCCCACGGGTATTTCTCGCCGGACATCGACACGGTCATGTACACGCTGAGCGGCCAGATAAACGAGGAGACGTGGTACGGCATAAGGGGCGACACTTTTGAGACGCATAAAAGGCTTCTGGAAGATGGCAAGGAAATTTTGAACATCGGCGACAGGGACAGGGAGACCCATATAAGGCGCGGAGAGCTCATGAAAGAAGGGAATACGCTCACCGAGTCCGTGGACATCCAGAGGAAGGAATTCGGAATCAGCGCGGAAATACTGCCGATGACCGACGACGAGGTGCAGACGGTCATCGTCACACCCTCCGGAGAGATGGACCTGCACGAATACTTGATCGAGCACAGAGATGAGGAGGTTAATGACATCTATTTCAAGGGCATCGAAAGTGCGAGGGCCACAGAAGAGGTTGCAAAGGCGATGAGACATGCTCAGAGGATAATAATTGGGCCCAGCAACCCGATATCCAGCATTCTGCCGATAACTTCGCTCAATGGAATCAAGATTGACAGGATTAAATGCATTGCAGTATCGCCTATTGTCGGAGGAAAGCCGGTGAGCGGGCCTGCCGATAAATTTATGCAGGCGAAGGGATACGCCCCGGACTCCCAGGGCGTGACAGAGATTTACAAGGGGCTGATACGTATGCTTGTGGTCGATGAGCTGGAAAAAGACTTCGATGTTGAAGGTGTTCAAATTATAAAAGCCAGCACGATAATGCGCAGCATGGACGACAAGAAAGCACTTGCAGATTTTCTTCTGGTAATGTGAGGAGGGTCGATGAAAATAGAGGACATTGCAATTTGCGCTCAGCTGGCATGCATTCTGGAAGTAAGTGCTCCAAAGCCCGGGAACGTGAACAGGCTCCATGATTTTGCGGACACAAAATTCGAGCACTTCATATCAAGTGGCGTGGCTGTAGGCAGACCTGTCTTCAAAGTCGCTGAAAGTGGATACCGGGCAGGAAAGGGAGAAATCGGCCCTGAGGACATAGGCGTTGGAGAATTCATAAAAGAGGCGGTTTTCGAGGCCTCCAGGTGGCATGGCGGAATGAATACCAACCTAGGGATTTCGATGCTTTTAATCCCGCTAGGCGCTTCTGCAGGCATGTCACTCGCAAAGGATAATGATCTGCAGGAGAACATTGACCCGATAATAAGGGCCACTACATATAAGGACGCCCTGAACCTGTATGAAGCGATCAGGCACGCGAATCCAGGCGGGCTCGGCGATTCAGAGTATCTCGATGTAAACGACCCGGATTCCGATAGAAAAATTGCGGAAGATGGTATAAATGTCTATCAGATTATGGACGCCACAGAGGGAGATTCCATTGCAAGAGAGCTCGTCACCTCATATGACATATCATTTAATACATGTTATCCTGCAATAGTGGAGGCATATTCAGACGGCGATATCAACGCCGCGGTGGTTCACGCCTTTCTTACGACACTGTCTAAAATTCCCGACACCCTGATAGCCAAGAAGAATGGAGCAGAAGTTGCAAAAAAGGTGTCCGAAGATGCGAGGGCAGTACTCGAAGGCAATTTGAACCTGACAGAATTTGATTCGAGTCTGAGGAGCGAGGACAACCGCTTGAATCCTGGTACCACAGCGGACCTCGTGGCGTCATCTCTCATGATAGCGCTTTTAAGGGGGCTTAGGCTGTGAATATAAAAGACCTCGGATTTGTTGAAGAGAGAATAGTCGAAGCTATTGTGACCACATATAACACTGACGACAGCCCAAACGCGGCACCGATAGGCGTGCACACGGCCAGCGACTCACAAATCTCGATGAACATCCATACGACGAGCGACACGTTCAAAAATATCGTGCGGACGGGCGGATGCGTCATAAACGTGGTCTTCGACCCATATATCTTCATAAAAACGTGCCTTCTGGGCAGCGGAAAAGGTAGAGAGGAAAACGAAGTCTCTCGAGACGAGGTAAGTCCGGCAAAGAACGTAAACGCACCGCTTTTAAAGGATGCAAGCGCATGGATCGAGGCAGAACTTCAGAGCCACAGCGAGCACATGAAATCGGACCGCCACATGGAGACCGAGTTTTCGACTGTCAGATGCCGGGTAGCAGGGTTTACAGTAAACAAAGAGTATCCAACCGCAGTTAATAGGGGCCTCTTCGCTGCAATCGAGCTGGCCATTGCCGTTTCACGCGGCAAAGAACCGGATGAGCGCTATCTGGAAATAATGGAAAAGACGCTGACGCATGAAGAATA
>JAZGIK010000108.1:0-6018 GCA_036482035.1 Hydrothermarchaeaceae archaeon (SeqCode)
CCGGTGTTGGCGATGATGTGGCCCAGGTCTTTTCTTAGAACTATGCTGCCGGCTCTCGGCAGTTTCTCTGAAAGGTCAACAATCCGCGGGTCTACCACAGAGAACTTCTGCCCGGTATGCGACTCAAGCACGTCACCAGACTTTGCCCCGTCCAGCTTGACCACTCCATACTGGGTGTGCAGTTCATTCTTCTCGTCATCGACCAGGTGTTTCCGGTCCTTTGGACCAATAAGGAGCTTCAAACGTACCACCTCGAAAGCACAAGAACCACAATCATAAGAACGATTGCCAGCGCCATGACAGTCTTCACCGAGCCTGCGTCCGTGCCGAATATTATCGGGACCGGGCCTATCATCACGATGCCGGCACCCTTCCCCTCTACCTTCGGTTTTTGGCTCACAATCTCCGACACTATGCCTATCATAAAAACAGCCGCTCCTAAAAAGATAAGAATGATTCCGATTGATACGAGTTCCTTCATAAACTTACCCCAAAACTTTTATACCGTTTTTATCCCATCTTGGATGGATGCTATGGCGACGTTGGACTATTTGGATAATATAACGTTTGACACATTAAAAAAGTTAATGATAATACCTGTCTTGATGGTACTGGCCTCCATAACGATAATCGCTGTCAACTACAATGCCGGCACGATACCGTTGAGCATAGACTTCAAGGGCGGCACAGTGATAACTGTTTACGACGTGCCGGAGGGTGTGGACCTGAAGACGGGACTCGAGAGTAAATTCGGATTCGACGTGCAGGAAAGTGCAATAAAGGATCTTTCCGGAAAGGTCGCGGGCATAAACTTCGAGGTAGAGGAATTCTTCAAAGGAGACGAACAGACAGAGGTAAAGGATTACATAATATCGCAGGGCATTTCTGAAGATAATATCAACATCCGGGACATAAGCCCCTCGATAACGGGCCTGTTCATCGAGCAGTCCATAAAGGCAGTTCTGTTCGCGTTTCTGTTCATGGCGGTGGTCGTATTATGGAGGTTCAAGACTGCAGTACCATCCTTTGCAGTCATTCTATCTGCATTTTCAGATATAATAACTACGCTGGCCGTGATGATTGTCCTTAAAATCCAGCTTTCACTGGGCTCATTTGTTGCACTGCTCCTGCTCATCGGCTATTCTGTGGACACAGACATACTCCTCACCACGAGGCTCCTTGTAAAAAGACAAAAGCGGATACAGGAACGGATAAAGGACGCGATGAAGACCGGGCTTACGATGGCAGGTACCACAATTTCGGCGATGGTAGTGCTGCTCTTAGTTGCCACGTCGACCTTGCTCAAAGAAATTGCGGTGGTCATCCTGATCGGGCTGCTTATAGACCTCATAAATACGTGGATACAGAATGTCGGGATTTTGTGGTGGTATCTGGAAAGGGACAAGAAGGGACGCCCGAGCAAAGGCATGAAAATGCGTCCAAACGTGGGCAAAAAGAGGCATACGAAAAGGGGCAAGAAGGTGAGAGCGAGATGATGGAGAAGATGTTGAATGACAGGAAGATCAGATTGCTTCTGGTCTTCGTAGCCGTGTCAATTCTCCTCATATGGGTAAAGGGAATATCGACGGGTCTGGACCTCCAGGGAGGCAGCATAATACTGATAGAGACCGAAAGGCCGCTTGACATAGAGGAGATGGACCAGGTGTTAACAATAATGGACGAAAGGCTCAGGGGAGGTCTGGGCGTAAGGGACGTAAAGGTCAGGGCGCTGGGTGAGCAGCACGTAAGGATAGATGTGGCAGGAGTTACTCCGGAGGATGCCAAGAAGTTGATTGGCAAGCCAGGAAAACTTGAGGTTCGGATAGGGAATGTCTCTGCATTCACAGGCAACGAACTTGACAGAGTGGATCCCTTTACGTATGAAGCGCGTTCTAGCAACTGGGCCGTGCCTTTTACTCTTTCTGGCAAAGCTGCCCTTAAATTCAGGGACGCAGCCGTTGCGACTAACTTCGCGAGAGTTTACATGTACATGGATGAAGGCACAAAAATAACCGCTTTCACCGTTGAGGAGCCAGAAGACATAGAAGATGCCCTAAAAGAGCTGAATCTTCCAGGAGAGGTGGAAATCACGACAGGAAATCTCACGATCATGACCACCATAACAATCGACAACACCATAGAAGAGATAGGCGATGGGGAGGACGTTATCATCGAGCTGCTAAACGCATCCAATATGACTTCATATAAAATCACGAGGACCGGGCTTGTGAACGATGCTCCCCTTTCTCCCTCGCTCCAGCAGGAACTTGCCGCTGGACAAACTGTAAGGAGTCTCATACTGGAAACCGGAGCAGGTGACGAGGGCAGGAAAGAGGCGAGGCGTATAGAGGTGATATTGAGGTCAGGCGCACTTCCAATAAAGGTCAGTGTGGTGGGCAGTCATGGAATCTCGGCCACTCTGGGAGAGGACTTTGCCGAAAATGCTGTAATGGCAGGAATTCTCGCATTCATGGGCGTATCTGCTTTCATATACTTTAGATACAGAAATCCGGTAGTGGTTTTACCTATTCTCGTAACAGGTTTCAGCGAAATTGTGATAATTCTCGGGTTCGCTTCCCTGATAAAATGGAACATAGACCTCCCGGCAATTGCAGGGATAATAGCAGCTGTTGGGACAGGCGTAGACAATCAAATAGTTATCATGGACGAGGTGATGAGCGGGGATAAGAAGTCCATACGTTATCGGATAAACAGCGCCTTTTTCATTATAATCTGCTCGTATCTGACCCTCCTTGCTGCAATGGCTACACTTTTCTTCGTCGGCATGGCAATGCTCAAAGGATTTGCCGTAACCACGATTATAGGGGCCACGTCGGGGGTCTTCGTTACGAGACCGGCATATGCGAGAATAGTCGAATATATGCTCTCAAAATAGACAAAATGGGTAAAAATTAAGTTTTTATATCAGAAACTTGAAAGATATGACGTTGGCGGAGTAAAAGCATGCATTCAAAAGAGAAGGAGTTTTTCGAGGCCCAGATAAAGGAGCTAAAAGATACCGAACAGAAGCTTAGGTTCGAGCTGGATATCAAGGTGAGGGTTGAAGAGGCCTTGATGGAAAAGGAAAAGGATATCAATCTCCTGAAGAAAGAGCTGGCCTCGGTAAAGGATGCACTGTCCAGTGCCGAAAGCCAGGTAAGCGCCGCCGAAGCATCCAAAGCGGAGCTTCCGAAACTTAAAAATGAACTTGTGAGCGATTCTGAAAAACTTATGGAGCTGGTAAACAAAAACTCGATTTTGAAGACTAAAGTGGAGTCTCTGAAGGAAGACCTCGGAGAGAGGGACCAGCGCATTTCAAAATACGAGGAAGATGCCAAAAGACTCAACGACACGCTGAGGAACCTGGAAGTCGAGGCCACAACCTCGAAGAGATACGTGAAAGAAAAGGATGCCGAGTTGAAGAAGACGAACGCCAAAGTCACCAGACAGGAGAAGATGATAACAGAACTTAAAGACTCGGTAAGCAAACTGGAAATCGAACGCAACGACCTCGCAAAGAAGGTAGAAAATTACGAAAAACTGCTCTGATTTTATTACACCGTAATAGTAAACTATATATAGTTATATTCAACTATAGTTAATATGTGGAAAATATAACCACTATACAACTAGATAAAAAGACGAGAGATAAGTTGCTGGAAATCGGCAAGAAAAAAGAGACATACGACGACTTGGTTAACAGGCTCATCGACTTTTATTTAAAAAAAGGTGATTGATTGGCAGCAGCGATATCAAGGGCAAAGGCAGAAGAGCAGATTCATCGGCACATAAGGCTGCAGACTGCAGAGGAATTATTGAAAAGAGTGGATACGGGCTTTGGCCAGAAGTCCAGAGCTCCCTTCCAGGCGATTGTGGAGGGTGTCCAGAACTCGGCAGATGCCGTCGACAAGGCCAGGGAAGCACTGCTTCAATCGAGGGGGACAGATGATTTTGATGCATTCATCAACGTCTCTGTCGACGTCATAGACAAGTCCAGAGGCGAGATTGAGATTATCATAGAAGACAACGGGATCGGCGTCCCGAAAAGGAAGGTCCCAATAATAGTGATGGCAGGCGGTACAGGCACTATAGAATACAGGGCATCAAGGTCTCAGCAGGGCATAGGCTGGAAGGCGGCGGCAATATACGCCAATCAAAGCACAGGAAAGCCGATGGAGATAATCACGAAGACGTTCTCGGAAAGGAAGCCGCACCGGCACGTATACGATTATGGGAAGGGCAAGGTCAGTAAGGTCATAGAAGAGCCCTATGAGGGCGATTTCTATGACCATGGAACGAGAATGTCCTTATACCTGATTGGCGACTATCCGCGGGCAAGAGGGAATATCTTCGAGTTCATAAGGCGGATGGCAGCAATCCACCCTTATCTATCTTTCACGCTTAAGGAGAACGGCACGGCGGTAGAATACCCGAAGAGGAGCAATGTAGGAATACCTATACCCATCCAGGTGCCGCCGCATCCAAATTCGGTCGATATAGGACAGCTTAAAGATATTCTCGCAGCCCAGTCGAAAATCAGGAGCATCAGTCTTTCGGGATTTTTAAAGAGGAACTTCTGCAGGATAGGTGACAAAGGTGTAAAAGACATAGTTGACAGGGCCCCCCTACTCCAGTATTTTGATGAGAGAGGAATATTTGCGGGGGACATAGTCAAGCGCATCTCCCAGAGCAGCAAGGTCAAGGAGCTGAAAGACAGGCCACAAAAGCTGCACGTCTATCTCAAGACTCTCGTAAAAGAGATGGAAATAGAATACAACTTTGCAGTCGAGCTAATCCAAAAAGGGAGGCTTTCAAACGGTGCCAACATCCGAGCATTAAAAAACCCCGAGATATTGAAGCTCTTCAAGATCCAGCCGGAGGAAATCCCGAAGGGCATATTCACACACAAGACGACCGTGAACATGATATTAAACGACGAGAACAGGGTGAGACTCCTTGCAGACGTTCTGCGCTCGATGGCATTTCCATCACCTCCCATGGACTCCCTCATGCCTATACCTGAAGACACTTTCATAAACGGGTTCACGTCCATCTACAACCCCGAGAAATACGCCTATGTGTCCAGAAGCCCAACTAGCACAAGCGGCAGGCCCGTTCAGGTGCAGGTGCTCGCGATGTATGGTGGAGATATACAACCTGACTTAAAGGATTCTGACAAGCTGATAAGGATAGCAAACTGCACGCCCCTCATATACGAATTTGGAAGCGATATTATCACCCAGACTGCAAAGGACATAGACTGGTCAATATACAAGCTCGGCAGAAAGGGCAGTCTGGCACAGGCCACGGTGATATTTGTCGTCCACGTCACCTCTCCGCAGCTGAAGTATTTAGGCGTCGCAAAACAGGCTGTAGGCGCAGACGACGTGATTATGGAAGAGATAAAGAGGGCCATCCAGGCTGCAAGCAGGAAGCTGAAAATTCATGTAAGCATGATGGAGCGAAACAAGCACACCGGCAAGGCCAGAAGATACCTCGAGAACCAGGCTGAAATCGTGGCAGGAACCCTCGCAAAGATGCTCAAAGTGAAGAAGGAGAAGGTCCACGCCGCACTTATCGAGGAGATTCACAAAAGAAGGCCGATTGCGGGCCAGACACTGCTGGTGGAGGATGAAAAGTGAGGAAGATTAAAGAGACGATGACAGCTGAACAGCTGGCGGCGTCTATAAAGAAGATGGCCCGGGGAGTACTGACCGACATAAACCAGAGGGCGGACCCGGGATTTGATGTACCTACGAGGGGCTCGGACAACTTTGTCTATGACGAAAAAAAGGACATCATATATCTCGGGGACAGGGAATCGAGGCGTTCTTTCCACAACACAGGCACGGTAAACGCATTCACCCAGACGCTGTTCACCTTGAGCGTTCTAAAAGAGAGCGCCGAGATGAAAAAGCACCTGACAAAGAGGGAGGTGTATTACCAGGACCCAGAGCTGTTCAACAAGGACCAAAATGCAAGCGATAACATTATAGAGGACATCGCAGTAATAATGGG
>JAZGIK010000109.1:0-4595 GCA_036482035.1 Hydrothermarchaeaceae archaeon (SeqCode)
GTTGAAATAAATGCCAGCATCATTGAATATGAGGGCAGACCCGCTGATATGGCTATAATCCGGGACATCACCGAGCGAAAGCAGGCAGAGCAGGCGATTAAGAGATACACCAAAGAGCTCGAGGAGGCGGGTCGCATGAAGGATCTCTTCACAGACATCATGCGCCATGACATCCTTAACCCTGTGGGGATAATCATGAGCATAGCGGATTTGGGGCTGGACGACAGCCCGGAGGACGAAGAGCTTAAGACGATCCTGAGGAACACTCATAGAGTACAGGACATCATAGATAATGCCGCCACGCTCTCCAGGCTCAAAGACGTGGAGGAGCTGGAGAAGGAGGAACTGGACCTCAAAGAGATAGTCGATGGCGTGTGCGAGGACCTCACCCCTGCATTACAGGCGGCCGGCATGGAGCTTGAAAACAAGGTCGCGGATAGGATGCCCATAAAGGCAAACCAGATTTTGAAGGATGTTTTTCTCAATCTCCTGTCCAACACCGTGAAGTACGCTCCCGAGGGCAAGAAGGTGGTCATCGAAGCTATGGACGAGGGTGAGAACTACGTGGTTGCGGTGAAGGATTACGGGCCGGGGGTATCTGATGAGGATAAAGAGGGTATATTCGAGCGTTTCATGAGGGTGAAAAAGGCCGGCGTGAAAGGCACTGGTCTGGGTCTGACCATTGTCAAAAAACTTATGGAACTCCACAAGGGCATAGCATGGGTAGAGGACAACCCCGAGGGCGGGAGCATCTTCTACGTGAAAATACCTAAAATCGGTTAGCCTTGCTGTCCTCGTAGGCAGTTCTCTATAATCTTCTTGATTCCATCTGCCTTTTGCATCAAATTTACCTCTCCTCAATAAATCTGAAGCCACTTTATCTTCATCCCTCTGCTTTTATAATTTTCCTGTGAAATCCGATGGGGGTTAAAGTACCAACTCGATTAATTAATATAGAAGATACTCCTAAATGGACGATGCAAGTTCAAAGGTGATGGCATTTGAGGCAGATCCAGGTATCGGAGGAGACCTTCAGGAAGCTCATAGAGCTAAAAAATCACTGGTCATTCCAGCACAGGAAGATAACAAATCCAAAGGTCATAAAGGTTCTGGAAGAACTGAAATTAAAGATATTTGGTTACAACAGCTCGATGTCTGATGCTCAAATCGAAGAGATCGCACGTAAAAAGAGCAAGGCCCAGCTCCAGGAAGAGTCAGAGCGATTTTCAAACGTCTACAGGGACCTTCTGGTATCAGGATACG
This sequence comes from Hydrothermarchaeaceae archaeon (SeqCode), assembly GCA_036482035.1. Classification (GTDB taxonomy): domain Archaea; phylum Hydrothermarchaeota; class Hydrothermarchaeia; order Hydrothermarchaeales; family Hydrothermarchaeaceae; genus JAHJSX01. The sequence goes on from JAZGIK010000109.1 coordinate 1,264, forward strand.
ATTTCGAGCCGGAATACACGATCGATGAGCACATAAAGAAGATGTTGGATGTGATAAATCAGGAGTAAAGACAAAAAAATGGTTCTGGAAAAGCTCGGAGATGCAATGACAGGGGTTGTAAGGAAGATAACCCTGGCAACCCTCGTGGATAAAAAGCTCGTGAAAGAGGTTGTAAAGGACATCCAGCGCGCGCTTCTAAGCGCCGATGTCAATGTGAAACTTGTGATGTCCCTGTCCAAAAAGATTGAGGACAGGGCGTTAACCGAAAAGCCGAAATCAGGGGTTTCGAGAAAAGAGCACACCGTAAGAATCGTCTACGAGGAACTCGTAAATCTCCTTGGCGTCTCACAGGAGTTTAAGGCAGAGAAGGGAAAGGTCATGCTCGTGGGTCTCCAGGGCTCTGGAAAAACGACCACTACCGTGAAAATTGCGAAATTTTACAAACGATTCGGACTCAAGCCGTTCATAATCGCTGCGGACACCCACCGGCCTGCCGCGTACGAGCAGATATCACAGCTCGCTGAACCGTTCAATATAAACGTATACGAAGACCCTGAAAACAAGGACCCAATTTCAATCGTAGGGCAGGGATTAAAAGAGGCAGAGAAAGGGGATATTGTCATACTCGATACCGCGGGCAGGCACAAGTCTGAAAAAGAGCTGTTTCGCGAAATGCAGGAGATTTCAAAGGTCTTCAAGCCCGATGAAACGTTCCTTGTTGTTGACTCCACCATAGGCCAGCAGGCCGGCGCACAGGCCAGGGCGTTTCACGAGGCAATCGGGATTTCAGGGGTAATCTTGACAAAACTCGATGGTTCTGCCAGGGGCGGCGGAGCCCTTTCGGCAGTGGCCGAGACAGCGTCTCCGATAAAATTCATCGGCACCGGAGAGAAGGTAGATGCCTTCGAGATGTTCGACCCAAACAGATTCATTTCAAGGCTTATCGGCATGGGTGACATCGCCTCCCTCCTGGAGAAGACAAAAGAAACAATAGATGAGGAAGAAATAAAAGAGGCATTAAAAGGCGAATTTACCCTCTACGACCTTCGGTCTCAGATAGATGCAATAACGAAGATGGGCCCGCTTAGCAGCGTAATGAAGATGATCCCGGGGCTTAGCATCATGAAAATGCCGGAAGGGGAGTCCGAGGTCACAGAAAAAAAGATGAAAACGTTCAAAATTATGATGGACTCGATGACGAAAGAGGAAATGACGGACCCGAAGATTATTAATTCATCCAGACTAAAAAGAATTGCCAGGGGTTCCGGGACAGTGCCTGAAGAAGTTAAAGAACTTTTGAAATATTACGGTGTGATGAAAAAGGCGCTCAAGAGATTTAAAAAGGGTGCTTTCAAGAGGGGAATGCCAAAGGACCTTGCAAAGATGATGAGGGACCTTGGATGATGCGATATTGCCCTCGCAAAAGTATTTATATTCTTTGAATATATGCATTCATAGCAGGCGGGAATAACTATGAGACGGTCGAAAGGTTTCAAAAGCGGGACACGGTACAAATTGAAGAGAGGCGTCAGGGCCAAGGGCAAGCTGTCCATCTCGAAGGCGCTTCAGAAGTTCAGTGCAGGTGATAAAGTGCACCTAGTGATTAATCCGGGAGTCCAGAAGGGAATGCCCCATCCGAGATTTCATGGAAAGACAGGCACTGTAGTAGAAGGAAGAGGCCGTGCGTATCTCGTTGAAATATCCGAAAACAACGCAAAAAAAATCGTTATTTGTGCGCCAGCCCATTTGAGTTTGCAGGGGGCTGAAAAATGATAGCCAAGGCTGTATTGGAGGAAAAACCCGTTGGTATCTCGGAGGCCAAAACCGTACTCGATGCCCTGTCCAAGTCCGATAACGAATTAAATTACGAACAGCGAATAACGATGGACTATCTATCAAGATTCACAAGACTTAGCACAAAAAAGTCACAGAAGCTCATCGATGAATTGTTAAAATTAAACCCAAAAATAAAACCGGAACTCGCGGTGAAGATTGCTGACCTCCTGCCCGGGGATGAAGAGGACGCTAGGGCAATATTTGCAAAGGAGAGATTCACCCTCACAAAAGAGGAGATCAAAGCCATTTTGGAGTTAACACCTAAGTAAAGGGTGAGTGTTTATGGGTATGGAGGAGCATGCTATCGTTTTAGATTATCTTCCTCAGGGACATCATGACGATGAAAAGCCTGTTTATAAAAGAGAACCCGTAGCATATGCAATGGGGGAAGAATTTTTGACACTTATCGAGCTGGTTCCAAGGAAGGGCGTCGGTCTGTCGGCACACGAAAGGGTGTATATCGGTAAAGATGAACGCGACAAGATCGAGTATATCAAAAAGAGGGTGGAATATGACGATCTCACGTCTGCTGCCAAGTCTGAACTTCCTTACGCCGTAGATGAGATTGTGACAAAAAAGGAGGCCCAATTCGTTGAATTTTTTAACGAGAGCCAGGCCATAAGTACAAGACTTCACAGACTCGAACTCCTCCCGGGAATAGGGAAAAAGTTGATGTGGGAGATTATAAAGGAGAGAAACGATCAATTCACATCCTTTAAGGACATCTCTGAACGGATAAAGTCCTTATCCGACCCAAAAAAGCTGATAGTAAAAAGGATACTTTTGGAGCTGGAGGGCGGTGAGAGGAAGCTCGGAAAGGGCAAATACAAGCTGTTTGTCGCCCCTCCACCGGCGAGGGGACGTAGGTGAGTCTTTTAGAAGATACAAAGCTTCTTTTAGAAAAGCACGGCATAAAACCAGATCGAAGGCTGGGGCAGAACTTTATCGTTGACAGGGGGGTGCTTGAGAGAGAAATTTCATATGCCGGGATAAAGCAGTCTGACATCATTCTGGAGATTGGACCAGGATTTGGCACCCTCACAGAACTCTTGGTCGAAAGCGCTGGAAGGGTATATGCAGTCGAAATGGATGCCCGGATGATAGAGATTCTAAGAGACCGGCTAAAGAATCGGGTGGAGATTATCGAGGGGGATTTTTTAAAAGTCGAGCTTCCTGAATTCGACAAAACAATTTCAAATATCCCTTACTCCATCTCATCACCCCTGACATTTCGTCTACTTTCACACGGATTTAAAGTGGCAATCCTCACCTACCAGAAGGAATTTGCGGAAAGGATGGTCGCGAAACCAGGGGAAAGAAACTACTCCCGCCTTTCCGTGGCAACATATTATCGCGCCAATGCAGAGATACTGGAGGTCCGAGTTCCGTGTAACCGATGTCATCCGCCAAGATGAAAATGATGTTCGGTTTCTTGCCGAATTTTTTCTCAAGCGCCGTTAGTTTTTCACGGACTTGCTTGTCTTCGCCTGTCCATT
>JAZGIK010000110.1:0-3073 GCA_036482035.1 Hydrothermarchaeaceae archaeon (SeqCode)
GAAATAAGACCGCTTCTTAGAGCGTGATCTGCCAATACCAGTGCAAGCATAGCCTCCAGTACAGGCAGTACGCGGGGTACTATGCAGGGGTCATGCCTGCCTGTTATTTCCATGGTCGTATTTTCCATCTTTTCCAGGTCTACTGTCTCTTGTTTTTTCGATATGGAAGAAGTGGGCTTTACTGCGGCCCTAGCTACAATTGGCATTCCGTTAGATATGCCTGCTTGAATGCCGCCGGAGTTGTTTGTCTGTGTCTTGACTGTTCCATCCTCGATGATGAACGGATCGTTATTCTCCGAGCCTTCCATAGCTGCAGCTCCAAAACCGGAGCCAATTTCCACTCCTTTTATTGCGCCTACAGACATCAGCGCTTTTGCAATATCTGCGTCCAGCTTATCGAAAACGGGTTCTCCGAGACCCGATGGGACATTTAGCGCAATCAACTCTATGACTCCGCCGACAGAGTCTCCTTTCTCTCTTGCATTTTGAATTTCGGCTTCCATTTTCTCCGCGGCCTCCAGGTCTGCACATCTAACCGGGTTCTTTCCGGTATTTTGCCTGATGTCCTCTATTGAAACGTCTTCAGCTTTTACATTCTTTACACTCACAGTGTGTGCCAGTATCTCTACGTTCATCTTCTCAAGAAGCTTTTTCGCTACAGCACCAGCTGCAACTCTTGCAAGTGTTTCTCTTCCCGAGTATCTTCCTCCACCGCGCCAGTCATAGTGGCCGTATTTTTCCCTATATACAAAGTCTCCGTGGCTGGGTCTGGGTCTGTTTATGAATTCCAGGTAAGGCGCTGTGTCTGCGTCTTTGTTATGCGCAACCATCGCAATCGGTGCGCCTGTCGTCTTTCCTTCGAAAACACCGGATAAAATTGTGATTTTGTCCTCTTCTTTTCTCTGTGTTGTAACTTCGCTCTGGCCTGGTTTTCTCCTGTCAAGCTCTTTTTGGATATCCTCTTCGCTCAACTCCAGTCCGGAGGGGCACCCATCTATAACTACCCCGACTGCCGTGCCGTGGGACTCTCCGAAGGTTGTTATTCTAAAGGACTTTCCAAATGTGTTTCCAGACATGATTATACCTCATATTCCTCAGTTTGGGGTTAAATATATAATTTGCCTACATTGAAGAGAGACTAATGAAGATCATACTGGGCCTTTTGATTCTAATCTATGCCTCTTTTCTGGATTTAAAATACAGGGAGATTGATGATAAATCATGGATATCTCTTGTTTTTCTTGGTTTCGTGTTCTTAGTAATCGATTATACTAGAGGAAGCACTGACATCCTTATCCCCTTTGCTTTATCGGCTGGATTTTCTCTGGCAATTGTGGCGGTATTGTATTATGCAGGTATTATGGGCAGCGGCGATTGTAAAATACTGTTCGGCATTTCTGTTCTGGTACCCCAGCCATTGCACTTCTCGATATTTCCGATATTTTCGCTGGGGGTCTTCACAAACGCCATAATTCTTTCTGTCATGATTCCCTTTTTCTTTTTTATTTACAATGTAAGGCGTTTGAAAGAGGTCAGGTCGATTAGAGAATTCTTGGCGCTGTTTTTGGGGTATAAAAGGAAGGGCCATCACATAAGGGCTTACGAAGTGGCGATGGAAGGTGAAGAAGGGATAAAGCTGTTTTTGAGCACAAAGGATGTCGAGCTAGGGAAGAGGCTTTCGACGAGCCGGGAGATTTGGGTTTCTCCAGCGATTCCTTTTGTTGTGATGATTACGGCAGGGTTTTTGATATCTGTGCTGTTCGGGGACTTTATAAGCTATGCGTATGTAATGTGGAGTGGGATTTAAGTGAGTAAAAATTACCGTTCCTGGATTTTCATCTTCTTGATATTCGTTGCGATAACGGCACTGGAGTACGTATTCGTTTATGTCAACGTCGGCTACGGGATAATCATGTCCCTTTTTCTGGCGATAGCCATTTACGTAGTCGTTTCCATACCCGAAGAGGTGACTGACATAAACATTGCTGCCGAGTCCCTTGCGCTAATCCCTCTATATGTGCTGTTTACGTCCTCCCTGCCATGGTATTTTTTAAAACAGAGCTATCTTCTGCCTGCAGTGTATTCGATTGTTATTGCACTCTGCTTCTGGCACGTCCTCGAAAAGGACTTGAGCCTGACCAAGATGGGGTTCGTGAAGAACAATTTTACAAAGTTCGTGATTGCAGGGGCATTTATCGGAGTCTTCACAGGATGGGTAGAATTCATTGTATTAAGACCAGAGCCCACATTTCCCTCTTTCGAGGTCTCACATCTTTTGACCGATTATATATACATGACCTTCTTTGTGGGACTCGGCGAGGAAATGCTTTTCAGGGGAATTATCCAGACCGATTTGCAGAGGGCCCTCGGCAAGAGAACGGGGCTGCTTTTGACAGCATATCTGTTTGGCATCATGCACATGAGCTGGAGGTCTCCTGTGGAACTCGTATTTGCAACATTTGCAGGTGTTCTGTTTGGTTATATATACAACAGGACAAACAGCCTCGTAATGCCCATATCACTTCACGGGATAAACAACACCGTGCTTGTGGGCGTACTGCCGTATCTTTGAGGAGATCATATGGACCAGCGAAATTTCATAAGAATCGGCACAATATTGCTCTTTCTCTTACTATCCATCTATTTTGTCCAGCACCCCGTATTCGAGAGATTTGACATATCTCGGCACGAGGGAGAGACCATCCCGATGTATTTCACGGAGATCGCTGGCAAATCAGAAGGTGGATACATAGTGGAGACTGGCATAGAAAAACAACGGGTCAAGGTTATAACAGATGCTGACCTGAAAACAGGCGAGGTTGTAAGCTTTTACGGCGCTGTCAAAAACAACCGCTTAACTGCGCAAAAACATCACCGCCACAGGTACCCAGACATGCCTTATTACCTGTCATCCATTGGCCTAATCGGATTTTTGTGGCTGATGAAAAGGGAGGGAAGTTAGTGCCGGACTGGATTAGCCATCTACTGATAGCTTATATCGCAATAAACCTTCTGGGAATTAAAAATAAGAAGATGGTATACATAGGAGTAGTCCTGCCGGACGTTTTCAAGG
>JAZGIK010000111.1:0-5054 GCA_036482035.1 Hydrothermarchaeaceae archaeon (SeqCode)
GCATAAGCCACTTGGCAGGAAGTCTGCACGCGAACTGGCGATAGCCACAGAAGTGATTTGATGAAGCTGACACTTGTTGACTCCAAAGTGGCAAAAGTCGGCTACGAGTTCGTAACTTATGGGGACGCAGAGGAATGTAGGGACTGCAAGCTGATTAAAACCTGCATAGAAAATCTGGAAAGTGAAAGGAGATACAGGATAGTTAATACCCGGGACATGGAACACGACTGCAAAATAATGGGACGTGCTATCGTTGTGGAGGTTGAAGAATGCGACGTAGCTAGTGCTATAGACCAAAAGAAGGTATTTACTGGCTCAAAAGTCGAGTTTGTGCCAGTGTCCTGCGATAACATTTTTTGCAAGAACATGAAATACTGCAAACCAGAGGGACTGAAGAGTGGCGATGCATGCAAAATACTGGATGCTGCAGGAAAAATTGATTGTGAAAGTGGAAAAGACCTCGTGCTCGTAAAACTCAGAAGGCTTTAACTTTTAGGTTTTGCTTTCGTTTTACTCTTTTTGGGCTTTTTCTTTGTAATTTTTTCCGGACTTTTGAACACCTCTAGGAATTCCACTTCTTTTACACCGTCTATAAACCGGAATATGTCTATCGAAGCAGAGTGTTTGCCTAAAATGGCCTCTTTTTTTACTTTTACAATGTCTGCCAGTTTTATTATGGCTTTATTACCTTTTAGCTTTATGTCATGGTCGTCGTGGTCTGCATAGGAGAAGTGATATTCTAAAAGGAGTCTTATCTTTTCCTCTGTTTTGTTTATTTTTTCTTCTACAGTGACTTCGTATTTCAGTGTACTTCCCGCCAGGCCGTAGTTAAAGTCTACCCTGACCCTGCCGCCGCCGACACTCTGGACTCTCCCGACCCTGTCATTGGCTTCAAACATCATGCCTGGAACCGGTTTTAGCCCCTGTTTTTTGAACTCTTTTAGAGGGATGACCTTCACTAAATTGGGGTCTCTCTCGCCGTAGGCCTTTTCTGGAGGGATATCAAAGGTCTTTTTCTCGCCCACCTCCATCGTCAAGAGGACTTCATCCAGACCTTTTATTGCATGTCCCGCGGCGATGACCATCGGAGCTGTCTTGAATTTGATTTTCTCATCATAGGCACCGCTTTCTTTTGCTACTTTTTCGATAGTCGTGTCGAATACCTTACCGCTCTCTTTTATCTTCGCTACGTAATTTATCCTTACGAAGTCGCCGTTCTCCAAAACCATTTATCTTCCACTCCTGAGGTAGTATCAGAGATGACGTCTTCCCCATATAAAACTACCTGTTCCCCTCTGTTGTCAACTTTTCCAAGTATTTGCCGTTCTTTCTTGTTTATTTCCCTGAATTTCACTTTATATTCTCCTTTAGGGCCTTTTTTGATATTATCACGCTGTTTCCGGTGGGGTCTTCGATTTTCAAATGCAGCACTTCTTTGCCTTCCTTTGCCCTTTTTATTTTTCCTAGTAGCTCTTTCGACTTCTTTGATTCCGGATGCATCACTATTACGTCTTCAATCCTTTTTAGCACACCCTCGGTGTTTGAGATGTATCCCTCTGCATCAGGTCCCGGAGTGATAGTTACTCCAAGCTCCGAGATTTCAACAACAGAATGGCTGGAGCGCACAACCCTCGCGGACATATCTTCATCTGAGTCGATTCTGAGCGTGTATCTAACAGGCTCTTTTTCTCCTAGTATTAGGACGTCTACATGGCGGTAGCCGCAGGAATGGCATTTTGCCACTGATTCCATGACTTCATCAAAGTAAGGTATGTTATGAATGTTAAAGGTTATTTCCAGCCCGACCCTGTTACAGACGGGACATTTAAAAAACATAAAAAAACTAGTCCTGTCTGATTCTCTCCATAGTATCTCCGAAGCTTTCGCCCTTGGCTTCCGAAAACCTCTCTATCTTGACATTCGGAGGAGTCAGTATAAGGTGGTACTCAGTGATGCCTGCAATATCTCCGCCCATAGATAGGCAGATGTCTTTAATTTCATCGACCGCATGTTTGAGTTCTTTCATGTTTCGATCTGCTAGAGGCTTGATATCCATGATGACAATATTGCCCTCACTTAACTCTCGTGCTGAAATGTCTATATCAGCAAACCCCTTGAGCTTGCATACCTTGATGTATCTAGAAGGGGTATCGAATTGAACGAACTCTCCTCCTCCATCCAACTCAAGATAATCATTGCCTACGCCCTCTGGGGCGTCTGTTCCAAGTAATTTGTTAAAAAAACCCTTTATTCCCATAATATCGAATAATCTTACTAGTTATATAAGGGTTTCGAATCACCCCATGTTCCAGACGTCATCTCCAACAAAATGCACATTTTTTGCGCATTTTCCAGTGCTTTTACTTTCGAGTTCATCGCCGTCCAGTAAAGAGACGCCTATCGCGATGGCCTTATTGTGGGTTTCCTCTCTTATGATTACAAGATCCCCTTTCCTGATATCTTTGCCGTATGCGACAACCCCCGGGCGCATTATGTCTGCCCCATTTACTATATATGGGACCGCGCCCTTGTCCACTGTGATGGTCCTTTTGTCGCCTTTTATCTTCAGGGCCCCCCTAACCGTTGGGAAATAGCCTCCACCTGATTCAAACGCCAGCACTTCTCCATCTACAAGTACGAGCTTTTTCTCTTTCGTCTCCAAAATCTCTACTTTGTCCGGCAGAATTCCGACAAATTCTTTTGATACGTTACTGAGGTCTCTTTTAACTACTGAGAGTAAATCCTTCCTTGCATAGTACCTCTTCATGCGAGAGATTTACAATCGGCAGATTTAAATACGTTTCCAACGGTAGGAAAAAGCAAATGGCTGCACAAAAACCGTTAGATGTATTACACAATTCTCTAGATTCTCCCGTCATTGTTGGTATTAAAGGCGGTGCGGAATACAGAGGAAAACTGAAAGGATATGATATGCATATGAATCTGGTGTTACAAAACGCAGATGAGCTTAAAGACGGAAATGCAGTGCGCAGGCTGGGCATGGTCATAATCCGCGGCGATAATGTGGTATTTATTTCCCCCTAGGGTGATAGTATGAGCAAAGGCACACCATCGATGGGCAAAAGGAACAAAAGTCTCCATATACGCTGTAGGAGATGTGGCAAGAATTCATTTCACATAAAGCAGGGTTACTGCTCCTCGTGCGGATTTGGGAGGTCTAAAAGACTGAGGAATTATTCTTGGCAGAACAAGAAGCACAAGAGAAGACTGATATGAAGCCGCGGGACAAGTGTGGAGTCGTTGGTGCATATTCCAGCAAGGAGGAGCATGTGTCTCCTTCAATCTTTTACGGACTTTTGTCCCTGCAACACCGCGGCCAGGAATCTTGCGGCATCACCACCTACGACGGTGAATTTCATACCGAAAAGGGGATGGGACAGGTAACTGAATTCTTTGACCTGGAAAAAATCGACAGGTTACGGGGGCATACGGGAATAGGGCACGTTAGATATTCCACCACCGGCGAGTCGATGCTTGAAAACGCCCAGCCATTCATTGTGAGCCATTCCAGGGGGACACTGGCCATAGCCCACAACGGCAACATAGTGAACTACACAGAACTCAGAGAACGGCTTGAATTGATCGGGCAGACGTTTATATCCACTACAGACACGGAAGTCATAGCTCACTTGATAATCAAAGAGCTTATAAAGACGGACGACATCGTCAAATCGATAAGCGAGGTCATGAAAAAGCTCGTTGGCTCCTACTCTCTTGTAATACTTACAGAAACCGAACTCATTGCAGTGAGGGACCCTCTGGGAATAAGACCGCTTAGCATTGGTGAAATAGACGGCCTTACAATTGTATCCTCGGAGAGCGTTTCTTTTGACGTTGTAAACGCCAAACTTTTAAGGGACGTAAAACCCGGGGAAATTCTTGTAATAGATGGAAACGGATTAAAGAGTTACCGCCCATTCAAGCTCAATAAGACCGCTCATTGCATGTTTGAATATGTGTACTTTGCAAGACCTGACTCCATTCTAAACGGGATACTAACGTACAAAGTAAGAGAAAAGATAGGGGAGACAACAGCAGAGGAAGACGATGTAGATGCGGATTTCGTTTCTCCGATTCCTGACTCTGCAATACCGTTTGCCCTGGGGTACTCGAAAAAAAGAGGTATACCCTACAAGGAAGGCCTGATAAAAAACAGATACGTGGGCAGGACTTTCATTCTTCCTGATCAACGGGCAAGAGAGCTGGCCGTAAGGTTGAAATTAAATCCCATGCCGTCTGAAGTAAAAGATAAGAAGATTATTCTTTTTGATGACAGCATCGTAAGAGGGACAACATCCGGCAGGATTATCAAAATTTTAAAAGAAGCCGGCGCAAAAGAGGTCCACATGCGCATTGGATGCCCCCCTATAAGGTCCCTCTGCAAACTCGGCATAGACATGCCTACAGACAGAGAGCTCGCTGCCTCGAGCAGGTCTGTAGAGAAAGTAAGAAAAATGATAGGGGCCGATTCCCTAAAATATTTAAGTCTGGAGGGGCTAGTGAAAGCGATAGGGCTTGAGGAAGACCGGCTCTGCATGGGATGTCTTACCGCGAAATACCCGGTGGAGATCAAAAAGTTTGAGCAGGTGCCTCTGCCCTCGTTCGCTGATTAAAATTCAAACGTCTAAAGAATGGGCCCGTAGCTCAGACTGGAAGATCGCTCCCTTGGCATGGGAGAGGCCCCGGGTTCAAATCCCGGCGGGTCCACTTCACCAAAACCCTGGACCAATTCAAAAATCCATTATTCTGTTCGTCCTTCTAGCTCCATGCCTTTCTCAATCATATCTTCAGCCAGGGTTTTCTTCTTTTCTTCCTTTGTAACTAGCCCTTCGCCCACAAGTTCCAAAAGATGATATATCTTTTTAGTTTGGTAAAAGTTATGTATCGAATTCGCAACTAACAGGATAAACAGGCCCGCAAAATTAAGCAATATTAAATAGTCATTCACCCTCTTTCACCTCCTATATTAATATGGTTCAAAATTGACTTTTTCTCCTTAACAAACCAACGCCAACGAGAGGCAATAACGCAAA
>JAZGIK010000112.1:0-3093 GCA_036482035.1 Hydrothermarchaeaceae archaeon (SeqCode)
AGGGTCTTCTGGTCGTTTATGTCCATAGACGTCCATGAGAGCACGTTGTGATTGTACTTGTTTGCTGCTTTGACGATTTTCTTGTAATCGAGGTCGAGGTTTGCGGAGGCTATCATGCACATTTCGCCCTCGGCTACCTCTGCAACCTTTTCGAATACTTTCGGGTCCTTCTCGGGATTTCCTGAGCCGCCGACGACTAAAGGCACTTTGACGGCCTGTAAAATGTCCTCTACGGTCTTTGCAGCATCTTTGGGTGAGGTATCCATGATTTTCGGGTCAGTGGATATCAGGTGGATTGTGACTAGGTCAGCGCCAAGCTTCACTGCCCTTTTTGCCCAGTCTGCCGGCGAATCCCAGACATCGCTCCACTCCTCTCTTAATGCCTTCGCGAACGTTGGCATGGATATGTCAAAGACATCGAAAGTGACCACCGGGTCGTTTTTATACCCTCCCTCGAAGCGGTAGAGGGATTTTTGACCGCCTATCTTGACTACTTTGCCCCTGCTTCCGCCGTCGGCCCTGGTTGCACCAAGTGTTATTTCTGCTATCTCTCCCTTATATTCCTTCACAGGCGGGGTGTATTTTACTGCTTCCCTCCTTCTCACTGCCCTAGCTACCGCAGGTATGGCCATGGTCCGCTTTAGCTCCAGTACAAGCTCGTCAATGTCTATCGCTACGTTTTGAAGCTCCATGTTTTCTGCGTCTGCAAGAGACTCGATAAGTTCCTCAATTTTCATTGTATCCTACCAGCCTTTCAGCAATTTCCTCTACTGCACTCAAAGCTTTTGAATTCAACTCGATAAGCGGCCTTCCTTCAAAGTCGTATTTCAATACCTTTTCGTCCTCGGGGATAAAGCCTATCATTTCAAGACCTATTTCCTCTGCATACTCACGGATTTTTTCCTCGTTTTCAGGGAATGTCCTGTTTGCTATCAGATAGAGGCCTTTGAAATTTATCTCCAGATGCTCCGAGAGTTCTTTTATCCTCCGGGCAGTTGTGATTCCTCTTTTTGATGGGTCGGTAACAACCAGCATAACATCCACGTCCTGTGTCGTCCTTCTGCTCAGGTGTTCAAGTCCTGCTTCCGCATCTATTATCACGTAATCGTAGTTCTTTGCTACTTTGTCTATTATTTCTCTCAATACATGGTTTACCGGGCAGTAGCAGCCCTGACCCTCTGGTCTGCCCATCGCCAGGATGTCGAATTTGTCTGTCTCGATGGTGGCTCCCATGACATCGTATTCGAGCTTTGAGCGCCATGACTGTGTCGGGGGCAACTTGTCCCGGTCTCTCAGGAGGTCTTCCCTGACATTTCCAATGGTCTTTTCAGCTTTTACGCCAAGCGCATCCGATAGGTTTGCATCCGGGTCGGCGTCAATAGCAAGAATGTCAAATCCCTTTTCTGAAAGTATCTTCACCAGGAAAGACGAGATCACAGTTTTGCCGGTGCCTCCTTTACCGGATACCGCTATAATCACTTCTCCTTCCTCTTGATTATCACCTTCTCCGCGTATATCTTCGCATTTTTGAATATGATGGTCATTCCCCCTCCTACGGGGATTCCTGCGGCAGGCATCTCAAGCTGGGGCACCGATACTCCCTCGGGAACCGCGGCCTCTTCCACCTTCTCTTCCTTCCATTGCTTGACAACTGGATGGCCCTTCTCTTGCAGGAATGCCTTCAAAGCATCGAGGTCCGTGGCATCCTCCTCGGTTGCTATCTTGTCCCTCAGCTTTTTTGGAACGTCATCCCCGATCCTATCCTTCAGCGCCTTTGGCAGCCAGACGGTTCTCTCCCAGCCGCCGTCTGCAGCAAGATATTTGGAAGACCTCAGATACTCTATCGCCATTCCCTGGAAACCCTCGCTCTGCACGCCTCCTCCGACCTGTCCTGCCATGGTAGAAAACGGTATGCCGAATGGAGTTACTCCTTTGAAATCTCTGTGCACAACCCCGACGCCGTCGACTTCAGGTATGTAAAACCCGATGGCCTCGAAGCACCCGCACGAGGTGTGGGGATGATCGAACAAACTGTGGAGGTAAACTCTGGAAACTTCTCCGTTTGAGCGTTCTACTGACATCTGGTTTATGCCGGAATATTCGCCCCTCATGGCATCAAGCTCTTCACCTTTATCCACCTCGAATATCGGTCCCTTCGGGTCGACTTTCACCGCGGCCCTGCCCTCGAACCATGTTATGGAGCCGCAGGATGATGTCCTCGCAGGTGTTATTGTACACACGTGTTTCGGGGCGAAGGACTGGCACAGGACGCAGCCATAGAACTTGTCGACGTCCTCGTCCTTTAACCCCCTGACCTTGGAGTCCCTCTTCTCGTAGGCCTTTCTCGCATCTTTTAAGAATTTATCAATTTTTTTGTCTGTGTAAAACGTGACCTGCATCTTCTCAATGACGTCGAACTCGGATTTGAACAAGTCGATGAGCGCCTGACCGACGTGTTTGAGACTCAGCCCCTTATTGAAGGCCTCCTTGCTTACCCTGCACCATATAATGTCTCTGGAGTTCAGATGCATGATGCCCTGAATGTAATTCATAAAATCGTGGACCCGCCTCTCGAATACGCCCTCTAAATCCTCTTCAAGCTTCTTGCCAGCGACCTCTACAGATACCCCGAAGGGATATGCCTTGCCCTCCTTCATGTCCTTTGTGTCCGGACCGATTACCTTCACACTTCCATCTTTGACCTTTTTAAGCGGTATAACCCTCAAAAGTTCGGCGCCCTTGCTCTTGGGCCCCGCGAGGTCAGCATACATGTTCGCCTTCCTTATCCTCTCGCCCTCGTATATGATGCCAACGTCTACAGGCAATTTTTGCATTTTTTTCACCTCATTTTTAATAATCATGATTTTTAATGATATATAAATTTATTTAACGTCAGGAAAGCTGGAACTCGTATACCCTGTATATATCAATAACTGGGTTGAGGATATATATCTCAATATTTGCGTAAGGTTTAAAAGTCCGGGATTTTGCAAAGAAGGAATTATGATAAAAACACAAGCCCTCGAAGAAGACGCGGAATTACTCAAACGCCTCGTAAAAAGTGGTTCGGTGGAAATAGATGTGCTGAAAATG
>JAZGIK010000113.1:0-7003 GCA_036482035.1 Hydrothermarchaeaceae archaeon (SeqCode)
CAGATTTCTTTTCCGTCAACGCTTTTTTTAAAAGGGTTGCAGGCGGGCCCATAGCCTACCAGGCCCCAATTACTAAGAATAGCACTTCATAAGTTAATAAATATATACAGATATATAATGTATTTCCAATATATATATAAACTATTAATTAAATAGAGTTAGATGGTTCGGGGATCCCGTTGTTCCTCCAATCACCTCCACCACTCCTATTTTTGGAAGGGGCCCCGACCCTCCTCCACCATCTATTAAGCTACATTCGAGATAAATATTTATTTAGACAGAGATAAACACGACATACATGTGGGGCGAAATAGAGGAATGCTTTAAAGGTTATCCGGCCCAGAAAAGGGTCGCGAAGTACCTCCTCGGGAAGGGTTTCAGGATCGGGAAGCGCAAGAGGGTCATGTGCGGAGGTATCGAAATAGCACACACCCAGATTGGCAGGGAGGTCGGTGTGGACAGGCGGGTCGTGGATGCCACTGTTGGGAGAATCACCGGCAACAAAAAACTCATGAAAATGTATTCGAACCTTGAGTCAGTTGCCTTCCTGCGCAATGCAGCTCCGGCAATGGGGCTCGGAGTGATTGTCATATCCGTGGACGATGCCTCGAAGTCCGGTGTAATAGGGACGATAGCCAGCAAAATAGCAAATCACGGGGTGTCGATACGCCAGGCAATGGCAGACGACCCCCACCTCTCTGAAAACCCGGAGTTTACAGTGATAACCGACGGCAAAATAAAGGGCGGCCTCCTCGAGGACCTGAAAAATATAAAGGAAGTAAAAAAGATAACAGTATACTGAAGAGCGGAGATTATGAATAAAACATTAAAAATTGCACTGTTTGGTTTTTTGACATGGCTGATTCCGTTTGTTGTTTCGTTCTTTTTCTACTCCAAGGAAGGGCAGCCTCTCATAGATATCTTTTTGTTCAAATCTATAATGATAGTAGTCGGTTCTCTCACGGGGGCGTCGCTATTGGTGTTATATTTCAGAGGGTTGAAAAAAGACTATCTCAAAGAAGGCGTCATAGTTGGCCTGGCTTGGTTTGCAATAAATATAATCATGGATTTGGCAGTTTTAGTCCCAATGTCAGGCATGTCGATAGGGAGTTATTTTGCACAGATAGGATTGCGATACATAATAATCCCAATAATGAGCACAGCAATGGGATACGTTGCCGACAATGTTTAGACAGGCTTCCTATTTTTATTTTCATCAAAGAGTTCGCTGCCTGCCATTGGATAGACTATCTTCTCGGATTCTGGAGTGGGATTTTTCACCGCTGGCCACTTGCCTGGGAAGGGTTCCGACCCTTCCAGCGCTACTTTAGACGGCGCGGAATCTGCCATTATGGGGCTTTTTCTTACGTCTCTTCCCGGAACATTGACGCTGAATTCAATTGGAATTCCGTTGGGGTCAAAGGAGTAAATGGAATAAATGAACCCGTGATCTAGGACTTCAGAAGCATAAAAGCCGGCAGCCTCCAGCTTGTCCTTTAACTCCCATAGCTCTTCCTCAGTTTCTACACCGAATGACACGTGGTCAAAAATGAACGAGCCTTTCACCGGTACCCCGTGATCTTTTTCAGGCACTGGTTTCACTTCTGGCCACTCGAAAAAGGTAAGCATATCAGCATCGGAAATCTGGAAAAAGTACTGCCTGTAACCGGGCCTTCCCAGCCCTGCCACTAATCTCATGCCAAGTAAATCCCTCCAAAAGCGTATTGTACTGTCAATATCTCCGGTAGCCACGGCAAGATGATTAATCCCGTTGAATTTGACCACGACATTTCCTCCTTTATTCCATCCATCTTTGAATTTCTCTGTGCAGGTCTTCCATCCTCTTGATAGAGGGATGGCTTTCCCCAAGCATCTTTTTGAATTGCATGATGCTCTCCTCAGACGATATGGTCTTCGAGCCTATAGTAATATTATCAGCGTACGCGACTATCTTCTCTTCTGGACTTTTTGGACAGTAATCACCAAATGGCAACCCAATCTCTTTGGCCTCTTCGCCTGTTATACCGGCTCCGATGTGTCGTTCTACGATTTTTGCTATTTTTTCCCCTAAACCAAGCTCTCTTATTATTTTAGCACCCACAATGCCGTGGTCGATGCCGTGGGTTTTGCTTCTACCGACGTCGTGAAATAATGCCCCCCGTTTAATCAGCTTTTTATCGATTTTTATTTTTACTCTATCTGCAATTTCACTGGCATTTTTTGAAACAGCAACGCAGTGTTTTATGACTTCTTCAGGACAAGTTAGGTTTTTCAATATGTCGATATCTGACATAAATTTATTGATTCATTTCCTTTTCGATTCTTCTGATTCTACCTTCGAGTTCCCCGATGCTTCCCTGATTGTCGACATATTCCAGCGCTGAGTTGCAGGTCGGGCATTTGAAGTTGCATTCACTAGCCGTATCAAAAGAAAATCTCACGGAATCACTGGTACATGAGAAAAATACGTGATTCCTCTCGAACTCCAGCCTTTCATGAAGCTCGTGCAAGACATTTTTTCTCTTTACAAGGAGGATATCTACCATCTTGTCAAGGTTTAATTTCCATGTATACGTGTACCAGCCGATTTCTTTGTCCTTTGTCCGCACATAGCTTGCAAGCCTGCAGTCATAGAGTTTATAGAGGATTTTCCTTACTGTATTCAACCGGAGTCCGGTCTTCTCCGACATCGCCTCATCAGTTTCCTCTCTATCCAGCAGGCACCGGACCACATCAAGACCTTCTTCACCCACTGTTTCGAGGAGTATACTACTTTCTTCTAAATTTCCAAACTTCAATTTCCCGTTGTCCAATGTAGAGAGCCCACCTATCCTTGTAATTGGTATAACTAGTTTTTAAATTTTATGGTTTTTATAGTTTTTGTTCGATTTTATACACAACCGTTAGCGGTACCGTACATTACTACGATCTTACTATTTTTGACCGGCTGGAAGGCTGTATTTTGAGTTTGCCATTGAAATCCTTTTCAATGCTCTTGCCCTTGAAAAGCCTGTCAAGGAAAATCGCAAGCGAGCTGACTTCAGAGTGCGGCTGGGTCCCGATAGAGACGTTGTAGTCTGTGAGGTCAAAGACATCTCGTGGGACCTTTTCCGCGCCCACGACAACGAGAATGTTACCTTCAATATCGCCTATCATTTCGTCAACTGGCATCCCGTACATGGTCAGATGAACAATACTTCCATTGAATTCTTTTATGTACGTCCTCCAGTCTTCCACGGTGTCGACAGAAAAATCCCCGCCCCAGCGTTTTACGAGCTTTTCAACGCTTTTTTTAATGCCTATGTCCTCTACAGACATTATCATCTTATCCGCGCCAAACGCCCTCGCAACAAGTGCAATATGAGTAGTTATGCGCTTATCTCTTAGCGGCCTGTGGCCAAGCCTCAAAACAGCGACAGTCATTTCAGAATCTCGTCCTTTTCATATCTGAGGATAATATTTCTCGTCCTGCCCCTCTTTCCTCCCTCCGTGAATTTGGTGTCAATGAGCCTTATGGATTCTAACTTGTCGAGCATACGGTAAAATTTCGTGTAGCTGAGTCCTGTCTTTTTCTTGAAGAACTCGTACAGCTCTCCGGAATTTTTTGTACCCGTCTTGGCTATTATCTTTAGAAGTTTGGCCTCGTCGGACTCCAGTGATTCCAGGGTCTTCTTAAGCGCGGCCGGTCCAGAGCTGGCAATCGCACTCTCCACGTGTGCACTCTTGATCTTTCTCGATGCGTCATTTTCTGCTGCAAAGGCGCTCCTTCTCAGGATTTCAATACCCAGCCTCAGGTCACCATTGCTATAGGCGTGGTCAGCAATCTTCGACACAAGGCTATCGTCGATGACACCCATATGGAATCCCTCCCTTACGCGCTCCTTTAGAATGTCGAATATCTCACCTGCCTTATATGGCTGGAAGAAGATTTCCTGTGGCCTGAAAACCGAACGCACCCTGTCCTCTATCTTATAGTTGAACTCTACGTCCGATACGATGCTGAACACTGTGGCCTTGGCATTGGGAAACACTTCATAGACTCTTAAAATGTCATATAGAATTTCATTTGCGTGTCTGTCATAAAAGAGGTAGTTCATATCGTCTAGCGCAACTATAAGGCTCTTATTCTCCTTCATCAATTTTTTGAATATCGCCTCGTAGACCTTCTTGAAAGGTACGCCTGTCTCCGGGGGGGTGTGCCCAATTACGGCATCATGGATCTGCGAGAATATAGAAAATTTGGACGAGTGAATTTGGCAGTTTACGTGGACGACTATAACCTTTTCGCCCTGCGGCACCTCGGCAAGGTCTTCCTCAAGCTTATTTATCGCAGTGGTTTTGCCGGTCGCCGGAGGCCCGTAAATAAGTGCATTTACGGCCCTCGCACCCCCCAGTGCGGGCTTGATGCACATGGCTATGGCCTCGAGCTGGGAGTCCCTGTGATTGAAGTTCTTTGGGATGTAATCCGGATCGAAGGCCCTGGCATCCTTAAATAGCGTCTCGTCGTGCATGAGCAGGTCTTTGATTCCCACCAGCAACACCTCGCGTAGTAATTATCATCCACAGGGTATAAAACTAACGTGGAGAATGGGAGAGGGCCTCCAAGGGGGTAGCAGTGGCGGCCCTCTCAATCAATGGCATGCAATAGCAGATTCTTCCGTGGCAATCGGATAGATTTCCAGGGGGTATCTGCTTTTGATTTTGACGCAGTCCATGCTCACGCTCATTTCGAGGAAAGTATTTTCTGAGTCTCCATATCTCGTTTCTGAGACGAGCATGTTGGAAAATTCAGTGCCACAGTCCAGACACGTCACATGCCCTTCTTCAGTTCCCATTCTTCCGCCACACCATATGCAGAACAGATCGATGTTCATTTTTTTACCTCGTATAAACAGTTGCGCAAATGATATATCTGCCTTGTCCGAGAGCGCAGGAAAAGTAAAAAATCTAGGCGCCGAGCTTCTTCAACTGCGATTTTATATCCTTGAGCTTGGCTTTATTCCTATTTTTGAGCTCTTTATATGTGCTGTCTGAAATCAATCCCTTCTCGTGCTGCTCGGTCATGGTTCCAAGCAGTCTCTCGACATTTCTTGCCTCTGTCTTTAGACTATCTGTCCGTGCTATTGCTTCAGAGGTTATTCTCCTGGGCTCAGGCTTCTTTACGGTCGGCGTCCCTATTGCTTTCACCACATCAGAAATCTTCTCGCGGGCAAGATATACGACCGCGCCGCCGAGTGCCGCGATCACGAAGAATACGAATATGAGGACTGGCGTCGGTATACCCACTCCCGGTGCAGGGGTCTCTGTAGGCGCAGGACCTGCTTCACCTCTGGCCAGCTCCAAAAGCTTGTTAACATGCTCCAGAACTTCCCTGGCGCTGTCCAGATGGCCGAGTGCCTTATCATAATCATGGCTGCTGAGGTAATTTTCTGCCTGCCTGATCTCCACCCGCGCCTCGTCAATCTTCTCCATTATCGCGGACACATTCTTACCATCTCTTAATGCCCCAAGTGCCCTGTCCTCCGAGTTCCTCATGGTCTTCTTCACGCTCTCAATCTCAAAGTAGACCAGATCGGCTCTGGACGAGAATATCCTCATTATTATGCTCCTCTCGTGTGAACTCTCAGTGGAGGTCGCTGTCACAGTAAGCGTAACTATCTGTGCTGTAACATTTTCAGGAATCTTGATCTGCACCAGAATGTCGGAACTTTCATTGGATTCGAGCACTGCGGCCTCCCCCTTTATAATCTCGAACCATTCCTCTGGAATGCCTGTTATATATGCAGATACATCGTGCACGTCGGCTCCACCAAGGTTTTCCGCCGTGACTATTAGGTATGTCACCCCCCCGCGTTCTACGTGTACTTCTGAGGGATAGAACTCTACAATGGAAAGCTTTGGAATCCCTCGTCTTCCACCACCTCCTCCTCCACCTCCTCCGCCACCTCCGCCTCCGCCACCTCCCTTTCCAATCTTGAAGGTCTTGGTTGTAGAGGCGACTTCTAAACCTTCGTAGGTTACACTAACGTAGAGCATGTGAGAACCTGTGGAAAGGCTTCCGGTAGAGAGGTTTAATGATAATATGTCAGATTCTCCGACAGGTTTTATTTTACGTGGAGTATGCTCTTTTGCCAAGTTGTCAATCCAGTAGTAGATATCAACGTCGGCGTTTGGAGCGAATTCACCCATGTTGGTGATATTTACTGTAAACTGAAGGGTTCCACCCTTTGTCACCGGGTCTGTGATACTCGTGATAACAACGTCGTAGACAAGCCTCGCCTGTATCTTACACGACTCCATACCCCACACCCTGTAGCTTCCTTCCTTGATCTCCAGGAGGGCCACATAGGACCCTGTAGGGGTGCTACCATCCACGGTTTCGCTGTAGGTGTAGATTCCCGGGTCCACTGTCGTAAAGTCTCCCTTTGTAAAGCTCTTCCACTGAGTGAGGGTCCCACCCTCTGTCTCGTAGAGGGTGAGGGTCATGTTATCCGGGTCTATCCCCTGACCCGTCATGGGGTTTAGAACCGTAACCGAGATGTTCATGCTCTCGTTGAGATATACAACCGGGTCTATGGCGACCTCTGTATACAGTGTTTCAGATACCACGAAGAGGTGCACATCTGCAGTATACTCAGAGCTGTATGTCACGTCCCCGAACACGGTATAGGGTCCAAGGGTTGCATTGTCCGGCAGGGTAAAGTTGGCTATGTATTTCGGGGGCGTGGTTGTGTTTACGGCTGTCATGTTCAGGACAGTAGCATTGTTGTCCGGGTCGGTGATCGTTAAAGTGATATTGGCATCTGAGATATACTGGCTGTTCTGGTCAGAAAGGAAGGCCGTTATGGAAACAAGGTCCCCGGGCTTGTAGGCGTCCCCGACGCTGAGATCCAGTGAAAGGCCGAGAATCATGGCATCGGGCACATTGAAGACTGTGAAGCCCTCCCATTTCGCTGGGCCGTCGTAGGCAACAGCTTTCGCGAGGTAAGAACCCGAATTCGCG
>JAZGIK010000114.1:0-7448 GCA_036482035.1 Hydrothermarchaeaceae archaeon (SeqCode)
ACGCTGATGCAGGTAGAAAAGGAAAAAAGAACGAGATTCATGAGGGTGGTATCGGCAATCGCAGGGCTGCCTGTGCTCGGCGTCGGTATTGGCCTGCTATATGTTGCCTATTCTGAGCCGGACCCGGTGTATCTATTTTTATATGTTGTGCTGGGCCTCACCGTGGCGCTGTTTGGATTCATGCTGCTGCTGTCCGGCATTCCTTCCAGGGAGAAAAAGTTCGTTAAAAGCAGCGAAATTGCTGCCAGTATGCAGAAAGAAGCGGAAACCGCTCCTGAAGTGCCCCCGAATACATGCCCGCACTGCGGCGCCGACATCGTATCTGCCGGAAAGTTCTGCGGGAGCTGCGGGAAGCCGGTTGAACAGTAAAATATATTATCTCCGTCTCTAATTTTATATTATGAACCTGGACCCCCGCCAGCTTATCGAAGCAGCTCTTTTTGTGTCCACCGACCCGATTTCGATGAAAAAGCTCGAGGAGATTTCCGGTGCCAGCGGCCAGGAAATTAGACGCATGATAAAGGGGCTTCAGGAAAGCTACGAGGCCGCGGGCAGCGCCATCGAGATAAGAAAAATCGGAAAAGACCGCTTCATAATGCAGGCCCGCGAGATTTTCGCAGCGCCCATTTTGGACCTGGTAAAGCCCACCGTATCGCAGGAAGTTTTAAAAACGCTGTCACTCATTGCCCTCAAGCAGCCCATAACCCAGGCAGAGGTCGTCAAGTCCAGAGGGCCCATCACGTACTCGCACGTAAAAGAGCTTCTGAACAAGGAGTTCATAACTGCCCATCCCACGGGCAGGACAAAAATCCTCCACACGACCCGGAAATTCGCGGATTATTTCGGGTTCCCCCCTGAGATAGAAGAATTAAAGAAAGAAATCGCAATGCAGATCGGCAGGGCCGGTCAGGAGTAATTGTTCTAGTTACATTTATAGTCTTATATTAAGAAGAAAGAGAATGCATATTCCCGAAGGGAGTAAGGCATTCGAGGAGCGAAGCGACGAGAATGCCCCCAAAGTCTCTACAAGAAAAAAAGCCCAAGAAGATTACCGGTCTTCTAGAAGAGTTGGCCGAAGCCAGGGAAAAGGAGGCGCGCCCGAAAGTAAAAAGGCCGGACAGAGCTACAGGAGAGCGTCCATCAGCTGTTGTGGAAGCCAGACCCAAAGAAGAAAAGGCAGCAAGAAAGACGCATGGGTTTATGTGCCTCCTGGAGAAGGCCGAAACGCTTGAGAAGGAGGTTAGCGGGAAGGTCCTCGAAAAAGGCCGTGGATATGAAATCGTTCAGAAGGAGGACGAAAAGACGCCGGTGTATGTGGTTTCCCTGCCCGATCTTGATGACGAGGACAAGCGGATCCTAAAGGAAATTGAGAGGAGGGCGATTGGTGAGATAAACATAGACCCCAAGACGATACTGGACTTGAGAGAGAGGAAAGCCACGTTCACCAGGGAGACTTTAAAGATAATAGAAGAAAAGTACGGGTACATCTCTAAAGACAAGAAGCAAGACTTTGCCGAGCTCGTCGTTAAGGACATGGTTGGCTACGGGCTTCTGGACCCGCTCCTGGAAAACGATCGACTGGAAGAGGTAATGATTGTTGGGACCAATAAGAGCGTTTATGTCTACCACCGCAAGCACGGCATGTGCAGGACCAACGTAGTCTTCGACGAAGATGAAGATATAATAAACGTTGTGTCAAAAACAGCGAGATCTATTGGCAGGAGGGTTGACATAAGCTCCCCGCTTTTGGATGCGAGGCTTCCGGATGGCTCGAGGGTAAACGCTACGGTGCCCCCTGCTTCGCTTGATGGCCCAAGCCTGACCATCAGGAAGTTCCAGGCAGACCCGCTGACAGTCGTAGATATTATCAAATTCGGCACCATGACTCCGGAGCTGGCCTCCTTTCTGTGGATAGTAACAGAAGGATATGACGTGAAACCCGCAAACATGCTGGTATCCGGTGGTACCGGTTCTGGCAAGACCACGACGCTCAACTGTCTCGGCGCGTTCGTACCCTCGTCAGACAGAGTGATAACCATCGAAGACACTGCAGAGCTTCAGCTGCCCGTAGAGCACTGGATCAAGCTCGAGACGCGTCCGCCGAACGTCGAGGGAAAGGGCGAGGTTAACATGGATATGCTCCTTAAAAACACACTTCGTATGAGGCCGGACAGGATAATTGTTGGCGAGGTCCGCGGTGCAGAGGCCATGACACTTTTGGCTTCGATGAATACGGGACAGGACGGATGCCTGGGTACGGTTCACGCAAATACTGCAAAAGAAACCATTACACGGCTTACAAACGCGCCTATGTCAGTGCCTATTGTGATGATCCCTTCTTTAAACATCATACTGATGCAAAACAGATTTACACATGAAGGAAAGGTCGTGAGGAGAATTACCGAAATCGCAGAGGTAACGGGTATAGAGGGCGACAAGGCAAAAATGAACATCCTATATGTGTGGGACCCCAAAGACGACGTTGTTAAATCCACGGGCGTGCCGAGCTCGATAATATGGAAACTTGCAGACCTTCGCGGAGTACCTGTGAAGGAAGTCGAAGAAGAGATGAAAAGACGTGAGGCGATTTTGAGATACATGGTAGATAACGGGGTCACGGGCATTAAAGACGTCGGCAGCTTTATAAACGAATATTACATTTCGCCGGAAGCCGTGATTTCCCAGATTAATGGTGAGGGAGCGCTTGACAGGGGTGCTAAAGCCCAAAAGAAGGCAGGAGGGCGATACGGATTTTTGAAGAGTATTACAGAGGATAGAAGTTCTAAAATTAAAGTCAGTGGTGCGGTGTTAGAGAAGGAAAAAGAACACAAAATTGTAAGAGAAGAGGGAAAAAAGAATCCCATGTACCTGGTCTCTATACCACGGGTGTCCGAAGATGAAAAGATTCTATTGCTCGAGATAGAGAAGCGCGCCATAACCGATATTAAATTTGATCCTTCCACGGTCTCAAAGGAAGTGGCAGAAGAGATGTTTAGAGAGCTGGTACTCGATGTAATGAATAAATTATATAAAGGAGAGATAAGCCCATCGAAGAAGAATGCGTTTGCAAAACTCATCGTCCAGAACATGATAGGATACGGGCTCTTGGAATTGCTGGTCAAAGACGACGAACTCGAGGAGATAATGGTAGTCGGCACAAAAAAGCCTGTGTATGTAAACCACAGAAAATACGGTACCCTGGAAACGAATATAGTATTCGATACGGATGACGAATCCAAGAGAATTATAGAAAAGATTGCAACTTCTGTTGGCAGGAGGATCGACAAATCGATGCCCCTCCTGGACGCGAGACTTCCTGACGGCTCCAGAGTGAATGCTACCATCCCCCCGCTATCCCTCCATGGGCCCACCCTCACAATCAGAAAATTTAAAAAGGACCCCCTGACTGTCGTGGATCTCGTAAATTTCGGGACGCTGTCTCCCGAAATTAGCGCATATCTGTGGCTTGTTGTAGACGGATTCGGCATAAAGCCGGGCAATATCCTCACAGCCGGGGGCAGCGGCTGTGGCAAGACCACGACTCTTAACTGTCTGTGCTCTTTCATACCGACGACTGACAGGGTGATAACAATAGAGGACACGGCAGAGCTGCACCTTCCCATAGAGCACTGCATCAGGCTCGAGACCCGTCCGCCGAACGTAGAGGGAGAAGGGGAGGTCAGCATGGACAACCTTGTCAAGAACACGCTTCGTATGAGGCCAGACAGGATAATTGTGGGAGAGGTGAGAGGCAGCGAGGCGAGGACGCTCTTCACGGCTATGAACACCGGACACGACGGGTGCATGGGCACGGTTCATGCCAATTCCGCAAAAGAAACCATTGTAAGGCTAACAAACCCCCCAATGAACGTGCCCGAGATCATGCTGCCAGCGCTTGACCTGATACTGATGCAGAACAATGTATATCAAAAAGGCGAGACTCTAAGAAGGATCACCGAAATCGCAGAAACGGCAGTCTCCGAAGACGAAAAGGTTGTGCTCAACAGCGTTTATACGTGGGACCCGAAGACCGACTCCATCAAATCCACAGGCGCCCCCAGCGTTTTGAAGCAGAAAATCGCGAAATTGAAAGGCGTGAGTGTGGAGGAAGTCGAGACTGAAATTAAAAAGAGAGAAAGGGTTTTAAGGTGGATGTTAGAAAAGAATATCAGTGACATCAACGACGTGGCAATGATTTTCACGAAGTATTATATAGACTCAGAAAAGTTATTAGAGGAAATCACGGCTGAGGTTTAGAATGGCAAATTTGCTGACGCGAATTATAGACCGGGTGGGAGAAGGCACCATAAGCCAGGCTGAGAGGAGCTACAAAAGGGCTGCAGAACTCACCCTTGTTTTCAAGGAGCAAGACGAAGCCGCGAAGAAGATGCTCGACGAGAGAAAACAGGAAGAGCTGGGCAAAAAGCAGGAGATGGAGGAGCGGCTTTCCCTGATAAAGGACGCAGTGAGTCTTGAAACTGATGTTAAAGAGGAGGAAACAGGAAAAGACCTGGTCAGAGACGAACTAAAAGTCGATTTCAGTACCAGGCTTATGAATATCATATCTGATTTATTCTCGGAGTATACAACAAAAGGTCCCGGCTCTTTCTTCAAGAACATCCAAGAGGACCTCTACAAGGCAAACATCATAATGCCGGCGTCAAAGTATATCGCTCTTTCCATAGGGGTGAGCGCTATTTCCGCTGTCGTGATGGGGATATTACTCGCCATTGTGCTAAGTATTGTAGTTGGCCCACTTGGAACCATTATCGGGCTTATATGTGGAGGTTTTGTATTTCTTCTGGTGATTATCATCGCAAAGGGCCGCCCGAAGTCGATGGTAAAAGCGAGGTCTGACGCGTTCTCGCATGAGATGCCGTTTGCGCTGCGCCACATGTCAACTCAGCTCACGTCAGGCTCGGGCCTGCTAGAAACGATGCGTTCGATATCAAAAAGCGATTACGGCGTGCTCAGCGAGGAATTCCAGAGGGCGATAATGGAGATAGAGAGGGGTGCAACCGTAGAGGAATCCTTTGAGAGAATGAATTTGAGGATTGAATCTCCAGGACTCAAAAAGGCGTCCAGACAGATTATATCCACACTTCGTACTGGAGGCAACCTCGCAAACACTCTGAAGATCATCGCAGAGGAGATTTCAGCGGAAATGCGGGGGAAGCTCAAAGACTACGTCCAGCTTCTGAATACCTTCACCCTTATGTACATGTTTGTTGTTGTCATTGCCCCGGTTTTAATAACGACCCTCATGATCGCGATGGGTATAGCTATGGGGGGGTTGCCAATGCCGCCTGAAACGATGTGGCTTTTGTATTTCGTCTTCTTCGGCATATCCCTCTATATGTCAGTTATGGTCAAGCGTTTTGAACCAAAGGTGTAACCATGGCAAAAATTGAACTCAGTTCAATAAAAAAGAGGATAAAAATCCCAGAGAAGCTTATGCCAAAGAAATTCTTGGTGCAGATGAATGTAGCACTTGCTGGAGGCCACATTTCGTTCTCGGCACAGGAATGGGCAGGGATGTTTTTTGCCATCGGATTCGTATTATTTTTGCTGCTGACTTTGGTTCTTTCCCCGGTTTATGGTATTGTGGGCTTCGGTATCACAATCGCGTTAATGCTCTTTATTCCGAAAATGCGGGCAGAAAAAAGACTGGAGCAAATCGAAGAGGTGCTGCCAGATGCGCTGCATCACATGTCAGTTGCCATCAGGACAGGACTGGTTATGGAGAGTGTGATTCAGGAGATTTCAGAGGCAGATTATGGGGCGCTGTCTGACGAATTTGCACAGATTGTTGTCGAAATGAGGAGGGGAAGAACACTGAGAGATGCATTCTTGAACTTCTCTGCAAGGACGGGCTCAAAAGAGATACGAAGATCGGTTCATCTCTTGCTTGAAGGGATGGAATCCGGAGGGCCGATAAGCGACGTTCTCGAAGAGGTATCAGAGGACCTGAGGGCCGTAAAGGTGGTTCAGCGGGACAGAAAGACGTACACTTCCCAGTCGATCGCCTTCCTTGCAATGGCGTCTCTCATGGCGGGGCCTTTTGTAATGGGGGTTGTTGCCTCCCTCCCGGCGATAATGGAGCAGGCGATGGCAGGATCCGGTCAGGAGGTGTCAATGGAAGATATGTACAAAGTGGTTACCGCTCTGACGTTCTATGTCATCGCTCAGGGGGCTAGCTGTGCTATAATGATGGGGGTAATTATGTATGGCGAATTCAAAAGCGGATTTAAATATATGATACCCTTTGCAATGGCAGCATACATTGTTTATAAAATAATCCAACTCATGATGCCGAGTATGATTTCTGCATTTTGATTGTCCCTGTTTTTTCAAAAATGTATATCATGCATTTACGTTTTTGTAAACGGTGTATTTATATGGTAGTATGACCAACGTTGTAGGCAGAATAGTAAAAGGGGAAATACTATAGGAGGTAAAATATGTTCGGAAAATTCCTGAAAGAAGAAAAGGCTCAGGGTGCCATTGAGTACATCCTGCTTGCCGGTGGTATTATTGTAGCTGCGGTCGTGATTTTCGCTATCTACTCAAGCATGACCAAGAGTGCCGGAGAGCAGCTGAATGAAAGTACCGCTGCTGCTAGCACTGCAATGGCTGCCCAAATCAACGAAAGCGTAAGCGGAATGTAAACTGGTTAATTTTTTTAACCAGTTTTTTTTTCCTTTTTTTATTTTTTTAGTTTATTTAAGAGGCAGTGCCAAATTTTAAGGTCTAACCAACGACCCTTCTTCTGACCTCTTCGTAATACGCTATCACGTCCCCCAAATCCTGCCTGAATCTGTCTTTATCCATTATCTCGCCTGTGTCCGCGTCCCAGAACCGGCACGTGTCCGGCGTTACTTCGTCTGCCAGGAGCAGGTTGCCATCGCTGTCCCTACCGAACTCAAGCTTGAGGTCCACGAGTGTTATCCCCCTGGTCTTTAAAAATTCGGTGAGGACCGAGTTGACATTTACCGTGATTTCCCTCATCTCATCCAGCTCTGCCCTGTCCTCGGCCGCGCCGAGCGCTATCGCTATCGCGTCGTTTAGAAGCGGGTCGTGGTATGCGTCGTCCTTGTATCCCATCTCCACAATAGGAGGCTCGAACTTCTGGCCCTTTTCGAAGGGGTAGCGCTTCAAAATGCTGCCAGCTGCGATGTTCCTGCATATCACCTCTAGCGGCGCAATTTTGACCCTCTTGACGATATGCTTGTTCGGAGGTTCAAATTGTATGAAATGCGTATTTATTCCGGCTTCTATAAGCACCTCAAAGAACTTCGAGGATATTTCTGCGTTTAGTGCGCCCTTGCCGGCCTTCGTTGCCTTTTTGGCGCCGTCGCCGGCCGTCAGGTCGTCCCGGAACTCCATGATGTACGTGCTGCCCTCGCCCTCGTAAACGCTCTTTGCCTTGCCCCTGTAAATTTCCATGG
>JAZGIK010000115.1:0-2461 GCA_036482035.1 Hydrothermarchaeaceae archaeon (SeqCode)
AGATGCGGAACAGTCTATGAAGACGGCTCCGAGAATATCCTGAAAGGCTGCGAATGCGGCAATCGATACTTTCTATATTTTAGAAAAATCACCGACGAGGAAGCCGAAGAGCTGAAAACTAAAGAAAACGTGCGTGAAGTTCGGGAGGGTGAAAAGGGCATCGGGAACATCAAAGTCAAAGACGGCATATACGAAATCGATGTGAGCTCCCTGATGATGCAGGAGCCGATAATCATCGTTGGCGAAGAAGGCAGATATCTCTTAAGCCTCCCCTCGGCCTTTAAAAGCAAGAAGAAGCGCAAGTATGTCGACAGGCTCAAGAAATAGTTCTCAGAAATTTGTCAATACCTTCTTCCAGTCCTATTTCTGGCTCCCACCCCAACTCCTTTTTGGCCCTCCGGACGTCAAGACAAATTTTTCTAACCTCTCCTTTGATGGGCGGGCCATATACCGGTGTAATGTCAGTGCCCAGCGATTTCTGGATGGCTTCAAATATCTCGTTTACCGATGTCTCACTCCCGGTGCCGATGTTGATTACCTTCTCTTTGGCGGATTTCTTTAGGGCCAAAATATTTGCCCTTGTGACGTCTTCGACATACACAAAATCCCTGGTCTGGTTACCATCCCCATTAACGGTCGGACTTTCTCCTTTCAGCATGCTATTCGCGAAAATTGCCACAACACCTGCCTCTCCATAGGGATCCTGCCTCGGGCCATATACGTTCCCGTATCTAAGGGCTACGTAATCAAGTCCGTAAATCTCCCCATATACATGTAGATACTTCTCGAAGGCCAGCTTTGATACGCCGTAAGGAGAGAGGGGATTTTCCGGATGCGATTCGGCTGCTGGCAGATATTCAGGTTCACCATAAATTGCGCCGCCCGTAGAGGCAAAAATAAATTTCTTCACGTCTCTGCAGGACTCAAGGAGGTTTAAAGACCCCAGGATATTTACATTGGCATCAAACACCGGGTCCTCTATCGACCTTCTCACCTGGACTTGTGCGGCATGGTGGATTACGCACTCGATACCTTCCTCTTTTACAATCTTTCCAACATCATCTGAAATATCCATTTCGTAGAAAGTTATACTGTCATTTACGTGTTCTCTTTTTCCGGAAGAGAGGTCGTCTAAAACACACACACCGTGTCCATCAGAAATTAGCATGTCAGCCACGTTAGACCCAATGAATCCGGCCCCACCTGTTACAAGTATCTTCATTTAAACCACTTGATTGTGTTTTTAAGCCCTTCCTCGAGACTTACCTTCGGTTCCCACCCCAGAATCTTTTTTGCTTTTGAGATGTCAGGACATCTTCTTTTGGGGTCGTCTTCTGGAAGCGGGTGGAAGGCGATTTTTGATGAGGAATTTGTAAGCCTCTTTATCAGTTCTGCCAGCTCCAATATCGTCGTTTCTTTGTTGTTGCCGATGTTTATTACCTCGCCCCTTGCCTCGTCTAAATCCGCGAGCCTGAGCAAGCCATCTATCTGGTCAGAGACGTAGGTGAACGACCTGGTCTGAGAACCGTCGCCAAAAACTGTGATGTCTTCTCCTTTTAAAGCCTGGTCGATAAATCTGGGCACTGCCCTGCCATATATGTCATCCGCCCGCATTCTAGGACCATACGTATTGAAAATCCTTGCCATTCTGGTATCCATATTGTGCTCCTGTCTATATGCTACTACGAAGGCCTCCCCTGCCCTTTTCGCCTCGTCATAGCAACTTCTTGGACCGATTGGATTGACGTTCCCGTTGTAGGTTTCAGGAGTTGGAACAAATTTCGGGTCAGGGTTACCGTAAATTTCGCTGGTGGAAGTATAGACGAATCTCGCGCTGTGTTTTTTTGCAATGCCCAGTGCCACCCAAATACCTAGCGTATTGGCTTTGAGTATCTGGATGGGATATTTCTCAAACTCGAAAGGCGCTGCCCTGCTGGCCATGTGAATTACTAGATCGAATTTAGTTTCAAAGTTCATGGGTTTTGATATGTTGTGTTCAATGAACTGAAAATTTTCATTGTCTTTCAGATGTGCAATATTGGAAGCCAGACCGCTTGAAAGATTATCAAGGCAGGTAACTCGGGCATTTGACTCAATGAGGGCCTCGCACATATAGGAGCCGAGGAATCCGGCCCCTCCAGTAATGAGGATTTCTCTGTCCTCTAACAGTTTTTTTGTGTCCATATGACCACTATCATGCTTTTGAACGCAGGAGTTCTTTTAGGTAGTCCAGAAGTTCTTCTCCTGCTCCCTCGCTTTGACGTGCAATCTCTACTGAACTCTTAAGCCAGTCGAGTTTGGTACCTATATCATATCTTGTTCCTTTAAATTCGTAGGCATAGACGTCTTCCCGGTCTTTCAAAAGTCCAAGCGCATCGGTCAGCTGTATTTCTCCTCCGGCTCCATGAGGAGTCTTCTCGATGCAGTTGAATATTTCCGGTGTCAGTAAGTATCTGCCGAT
>JAZGIK010000116.1:0-7795 GCA_036482035.1 Hydrothermarchaeaceae archaeon (SeqCode)
TTGCTGTCGAGCACACCATCCGTAATTTCCTGCCCTCTCTTGGCTGGAAGACAGTGCATTATTAAGGGGCCATTGGCCCCCTTCAGGAGCTTTGAGTTGATCTGATAGCCTTTAAAATTCTTGATCCTCCGCTTCTCCTCTTTTTCATCCCCCATGCTCGTCCAGACATCCGTATATACCACGTCCGCTTTGCTCACGGCCTCTTTTGGGTTGTTCACAACCTCTATTTTAGAGCCGGATTTCTTGGAGAACTTCTTCGCCTTTTTTACAATGCCGCCGTCAGGCTCGTGTCCTTTGGGACATCCTACCGACATGTCCATGCCCACCATTGATGCGCCAAGTAAAAGGGAATTGCATACGTTGTTGCCGTCACCCACATAGGCGAGTTTGATATCGAAGCCCCCCTTTGCCTCTTTAATTGTGAACAGGTCGGAGAGCGCCTGGCAGGGATGCTCCAGATCCGTCAGGCCGTTGATGACCGGCACGTCGGCATACTTGCCGAGCTCCACGACATCCTCATGCCTGTAGGCCCTCACCATTATGCAGTCCACATACCTGCTGAGAGTCTTTGCGGTATCCTTTATCGTTTCCCCCCTCTTCAGCTGCATGGATTGGGGCTCCAGATAGATCGCATGCCCTCCAAGCTGGGTCATGCCGACCTCGAAGGACACCCTCGTCCTTGTGGATATCTTTTCAAATATCATTGCCAGCGTCTTTTGTTCAAGCCGGGAGCTGGACTTCTCTTTCTTCAACTTTGATGATAGCTTTATTACTTTGTCAAGATTCCCTTCAATTTCGGCCATAGAAATAAAATTCATTTTCTCAATTTCCTCATGTGTTCCATGCTTCTTTCTATATGCTCTTTTGACCCGATGTCTCCCCTGTTCCAGAGCGGGCCATCCAGCGCACAAATGCCCTCAAGGGATATACTCCTTGCGCTCTCTATGTCGTTGGCGATTCCCACGCACCCCACGGCCCTCGAGCCGAGTGCATAGGTATTTCCGTCATCACCCAGCTCCATGGAACCAGGATATACCCGTAATTTGCCTTTATATCTGTCACCGAGTTTATATGCATTCTTTAAATCTACCCTCTTATCGCCGGAGTATTTGCTCCTGTATCCGCCATATGTCATCGGCACGGCATATGTTATGACGGTGGCCTGTTTTTCGAATTCCAACTTCTTCAGCTTTTCATCAACCATGTCAAAGCAGATATTCACGAAATCCCCTTTCAGGATGGGCATCAAATTCATGATTTCCGGGTCACCCGGCCGGGAATTGATCTCGAAGAATTTTACGCCGTCTTTTGCGCAGGTATATGCCATATAAAGAGGTACCCCTCGAAGACCCGGATTGCTGCCCTTCCCTTTCATCTCTTTGAATACCTTCTTGCCTATCCTTAGCCCTTCTCTCCAGTCGCTCGCGGACATGAACGGCAGCCTGTTGCTTGCACTTTTGTAGCAGCCCATGCCGCCCGTATTGGGGCCTCTATCCCCATCAAACGCGAGTTTATAATCTCTGACACACGGAGTTTCTATCAGGTGCCTGCCGTCAGAGAAAAACTGCAGGCTGAACTCCTCTCCATCGATCTTCTCCTCTATTAGCACCGAGCTGTGCCTGTATATGGACGCGAAGTGCTCAAACAGCTCAGCTCTCGTGCGGAAGTGGTCTCCCCATACCCCGACGCCCTTGCCCGTTGCAGGCTTGTCGGGTTTCACGGCCACCTCGTTTTTGAATTTGTCAAGCCATTTCCATACAGCTTTCTTGACACTCCTGATACTCCCGTCTTTCTTCGGATCGAAGACCTTGAAACGCGGGTTTGCCTCCGGGCAGCATTTTTCCATTAATTGCCGCTGTGCCACTTTGCTGCCCTCGATTGCATACTCCTTTGTAGGACATATCATCGGAATGCCCGCCTCTTTTTCAACAACGTCTCTTACGCCATCGATTATCGGGCCCTCGGGACCGGCTATCCCGAAATCAATCCTGTTTTTGTGCTTCTTTGCGAACTTTCCGATCTTTTTCACGTCGAGGCCAATCATATAATCCTTCGAGCGCTCGATAATAAACGGATTCTTCTGTTTGTCGGCGTCAAATATCTCGACCTTGTATTTTTTGCTTCTGCACAGGGCATCCGCAATGGACGCCGCACGCGAACCATAGCTGACAAGCAGAACACCTACTTTCTCCATACATTCACCTCTCACATCAGCGGATAGGATAGGTTTACATCTATAACTATCAGCACGATACCGAGTAATATGAGTATTAAGTGCAAAAATATAAGATAGCCCACGAAGGCATATGCGCCGGTCTTCACATTCGAGCCGATGTTCGCGATGGAGCCCGAACTCAGGTCTTCAAGCGGCGTAGCTATGTCGCCCAGCATCCCCACAAGCGAGATTTTGAATTTCCTGAGGTTTTCGCTGCTTTTGTTGAGGTTCTCTCCCGCATTCTTGATTTTTTCCGAGCTTTCATGGAGCTCCACCGAAGCTGTGTCCAGATCGTTTGCAGATTTTTCGAGGTTCTCGGAGGTGGATTTGAGCTCGTCGGCCATTACTTCGAGTTTGTTCGATGCCTCCTTTATCTTTAAAACGCCTGCATCGAATTTGGTTTTCTGGGGCAGCGGGCTTCCGTCCGAGCTGTAGCTGTCCGACCAGTCGTCCAGCTTCCCGTAGGCATCTTTCAGGTCCTCACCAGCGTCACTGTTCATCGAGGACGCACTCTCCAGCTGCTCAGCGGACTCTTTTAGGTTTGCCGAGGAAGATTCAAGTTTTTCGGACGTTGACTCCATCTCTGCCCCTGCCTCTACAAGAGATTTTGAAGCAGCTTTAAGGTTCGAGCTCGTATTGGTCAGAGACGTGTCGACATCCTGCTTGTTTTTTCCCAGACCTGTGGACACATCTAATATCGAGGTCTCTACTCCGGCAGTACCAGCCGACTCAAAGTCATAGTCGTATATCTGTTTGACTGCATATATACCGCCCAGCACACCTGACAGCCCTATAAGTATCAGGAGGATACCTGTACCTCTTATCACCACAGACGGCGTGTCCAGTTTAATCACCTCCGATAAGCTCTCTTACAGTAACAAGCGAGATAAGTTCAACGCCATGCTCTTTCAAAAGCTCTAAAGCGCCTTCCTCCCTGTCGACCGCCACAAGCACAGTGTCGCATATCCCTTTTTTTCTTACCTCTTCAACTCCCGCAACCACCGAAGCGCCGGTAGTAGTCACATCTTCCACCATTATCACCCTGTCCCCTTCTTTAAGCCCTCCTTCTATT
Source organism: Hydrothermarchaeaceae archaeon (SeqCode) (assembly GCA_036482035.1). GTDB lineage: Archaea > Hydrothermarchaeota > Hydrothermarchaeia > Hydrothermarchaeales > Hydrothermarchaeaceae > JAHJSX01. Next base: position 3,288 of record JAZGIK010000116.1, read on the forward strand.
TGCACGTCCGTGCCGTGGCCCTTTTTGTCTTTTCTGACCATCAGGAACGGGATGCCGAGCTCCAGACCGAGCGCCGCCGCTATGGGTATGGCACCGAGTGCGATGCCGGAGATTTTGTCCACCTCCCTTTTTCTTACAAGTTCTGCCATTTCTCTCACTATTTCCTTCAAAACCGCCGGGTCCGTGTATACCTTTTTTATATCGATATAATAGCCGCTCTTTTTTCCTGATGCGAGCGTGAAATCTCCGGTTTTAACGGACCCCGCAAGCATGTCTTTCAGTTTTGAAGTCATCTCATCACCACGGCACGTCTTTCATATGGAGCAGATAGCCGGTTTTATTCACCAGCAGATGCCCGAACGGCGTAAGAACAAATAATATCAAAATCCATCGCAGAGGTACAGGCTTTACCAGGCTTGCGAATAGAATCCCCCCGGCAACGAAATTCAGCTGGTCCAGGACCGGTGCAGGGGCTCCCTGCCTCATGTTAAGCCTCCTCTTTATAAAGCTGCCTCCTGCATCACCTGCAATAGCGCCAGAGGACAGAAGAAAGACGAGCAACAAATCCATCTGCAGTAAAACTCCTGCAATCACCCCGCAGGCAATCCCTGAAAGCGAGCCCCTTATCGTGACGCCGTTTCCCACTATGCGCCTGTTGTCGATGAAATTTTTACCCAGATCTATGGGCCTGCCTTTACCCAGAATGCAGGCGAATGTATTCGCAACGTACGCCGGTATGAAAAAATACAATGCATCTATCACAACATCAATCATATAAACGGCCAAAAAATTTTCAGCGATTGATAGATATAAAGCTTTTTAAATTTAGCGGGCATAATGGTATTCAGGTGTTGTGAAATGGGGGTCCAGCTGCCAGAACTCGTAAAGTCGAGACCTGTGGAATTCAAGGCGCTAAGCGGCAAGAAAATCGCAATAGATGCGATGAATTCTATTTACCAATTTTTGTCTGGCATAAGGCAGCCGACAGGACAGCCCCTCATGGATTCCAGGGGCAGGGTAACGAGCCACCTCTCGGGCCTCTTTTACAGAAACGTGAACCTCGTGGAGTATGGGGTGCTGCCTGTCTACATCTTCGACGGCAAGCCGCCTGCATTGAAAAGGGGGGTGGTTGAGAAGAGGTCGGAAATCAGGAGGGCCGCTGACGAGAAGTGGAAATTGGCACTGAAGGACGGCAGGATGGAGGATGCCAGGACGTATGCACAGCAGGCTTCCCGGCTCACGGACGAGATGATAGAAGATTCGAAGAGGCTTCTGGAGTATATGGGGCTTCCATGGATACAGGCGCCGAGCGAGGGCGAGTCCCAGGCCGCTTTCATGGCGGAGAAAGGAGACGTTTGGGCTGCGGCGAGCCAGGACTACGATTCCCTGCTCTTCGGTGCGCCAAGGCTCATAAGGAATCTCACAGTCTCTGGAAAGAGAAAGCTTCCCAGGAAGAACATCTACGTGGACGTAAAACCAGAGATTATATACCTCAAGGATGTACTTGAGCATCTCGGAGTCACGAGGGAGCAGCTCGTGGAGATAGGGATTTTCATAGGAACGGACTACAATCCCAAAGGGGTTGCAGGCCTCGGCCCGAAAAAGGCCCTGGACATCATAAAACTGAAAGACGCAAAGGCCGCGCTTCTTGAAAAGGGGACATCGGTGGATTTTGACATAGACGAGATAAAGGAATTGTTTTTGAATCACGAGACCACCGGGGACTACGAACTCGAGTGGGGGCTGCCGGACAGCGAGGAGATTGTGCGATTCCTCTCCGACGAGCACGACTTTTCTCCGGAGAGGGTCGAGAAGGGTCTTCAAAGACTTGCAGACAAGGCATCCAGGGCAAAGTCCCAGGAGAGCCTGGACACGTGGTTCGGTTAAAATTAAATATAATAAAATGAAAGAGACGTGTGTCCGGGGGCATAGTGTAGTTCGGCCTACCATGGCGGGCTCCAGACGAGTTCCCTACTTCGATTTCTCGAAGTAACGGAAGAAACCCGCAGCCCTGGGTTCAAATCCCGGTGCCCCCATTTCAATCCACTCCTCGAAATGCGCTACGCTATTTCTCGTCGTGGATTAACGTTTCGTTCACTTCGTGAACGAGTCTTGACCCTTAATTTTCCCGGCTCTTCAAATCCCACTACCCCCATTCGCCCTTTTCATGGCAATCATTTATATACAAAACCCCCTTATTGGGTATGGTAGGAGCGACATAAAGCTCCGGAAAACAAAATAAAAAAGGAGTAAAATAAATGGAAGATAAAAACCTAACGTGTGCAGAATGCGGGGAGGAATTCGTTTTCTCCGCGGATGAGCAGCAGTTCTATATGGAAAAGGGCTTCACGGAGCCAAAGAGATGCAAGCCCTGCAGGGCTAAAATGAAAGCCTCAAGAGGGGGCAGGCGCCCGAGGGAGATGCACGACGTCATATGCGCTGACTGCGGAGAGGCAACACAGGTCCCGTTCAGGCCGTCTGAAGACAAGCCAGTTTACTGTAGAGATTGCTACGCCAAGAGAAGGTAATTTTATTTTATTATCTCTTCAACCGCGATTTCGAATACCAGGGTCTCTCCTGCCAGAGGACCGTTAAAATCAACCTCAATGTCTGAAGGATTGATATTGGTTACCATACATATGCCTACCTGTGTATCCAAGAACTGACCCACTTTGGGGGTGACGCCACCACCATCGAAGACATCCATTGGTATATTTTTCACCAGGGAGGGATCTCTATGGCCGTATCCCTCTTCCGGAGGAATGCTCACTTCCTTCTCCTCGCCATTTTTCATCCCCGGAAGGGCATTCTCAAAACCACTGATAACCTGGCCCTTGCCTACTTCAATTTCAAGCGGCTCATAACATTGAAGAATCAAAAATTTCCTACGAACCCTATACTCGCGTCCTGCCCCTTGCAAGCGATGCAAATATGCCGCCAAAGCAGAGGACGGCAAAGATGGCGAATGCCAATTTCATGCTTTTCAAAAAGAGGGGATAGTACTCGGGCGTAATCTGGACCCTGCCGATGTATATCGCGAATATCATCATGGCTATCCCCATGCTGAGCACCTGTCCGGTAAGGCGCATCGTTCCGAGGGTTGCCGAGGCCACCCCGTAATACCTCTTTTCGACAGAGCCCATGACTGCATTCGTGTTTGGAGACGAGAAAAGTGCAAAGCCAAAGCCCAAAAGGACCAGACTGGTCAATATGGACCCCAGCGGCGTATTTTCATTTAAAAAGGTGAAAAGGAAAAGTCCCATGGTTGTCAATGCCATCCCCGCAGAGGCGACTATTCGCGGCTCAACCCTGTCCGAGAGCCTGCCGGCAGATGGTGAAAAGAGGGCCATCACAATGGGCTGGGACACCAGAATCAGTCCCGCATCCTGGGGGCTGAACCCCCTTACATACTGCAAATAAAGGCTTATGAGGAAACCGACCGCAAACGTTGCGCTGTAGTTGATTAACGCTGCCAGATTGGACAGAGCGAATACTTTGTTGTCTCTTAAGATATTTATATTAAAGACCGGGCTCTCGACTTTCATCTCCCACTTGACGAACACCGAAAGGCTCAAGATACCGATTAGAACCAGCAGCGCACCCTGCACAGACGGCAGAAGAGAAATGCCGTACATAATCGCCACGAGCGTGAGGCTGTAGATTATGGATCCGGTAAAATCGAACTTCTCCCCCTCTGCTTCGGCCCACTCTCCCTTCAATTTCCACAGGACAACAGCGATTATTAGCAGGCCCAGGGGCACGTTTATGAGAAAAATGCTTCTCCATCCGAGATTCTGCGTTAGAAAGCCGCCTAAAAATGGCCCGAGAGAAAGCCCGAGATAGACTGAAGCGACATTTATCCCCAGTGCTTTGCCCCTCTCCCTGGGAGGAAATACTGAAGTCAGTATTGCCACCCCGGTGCCAAATATCATTGCACTTCCAATCCCGTTTAAAACGCGGAAGGAAATGAGCACAATACCGGAGGTCGCAACTGCCGAAAGAAAAGACGATGCAGTATAGACCAGCATGCCGTATGTAAAGATTCTCTTTCTCCCGTGTATATCCGCCATCCTTCCAAAGGGGACAAGAAACATTGCCGCAGCCAGAAGGTAGGATGTGGCGACCCAGCTCAACAAAACCGCATCCATTGCAAACTCCCTCCCGATCGAGGGAAGTGCAATATTGACAGAAGAGCCCATAAACGGCGTAAGAAAAGAGGCCATCGCAGCAACAAGCAATGCAGAGTTTTTCATGTCATCGGTCATATTCACACGTCCCTTGAGTCAACTTCTCTATGTTAAATATCTTATGAAATTTTCTTTTGAAATATTTGCCGAGGGCAAAGTTGCGGGGCATGGAGATAAGCTTTATAAGCAAGCAGGCATAACGCATTAGAGCTAATCGGAGGACATTCTAGTGGCAGAAAAAGAATTCAGTCATCTTGTAAGGGTTGCTGGAAGCGACCTGGACGGCACAAAAAAGGTAGATTACGGTCTGACGAAGATCAA
>JAZGIK010000117.1:0-6071 GCA_036482035.1 Hydrothermarchaeaceae archaeon (SeqCode)
GACATTGAGAACGCCACGATTCAAGAATACGTAGCCGGGGTCAATATGTACCTCTCGTACTTTTATTCGCCTTTAAACGACGAGGTAGAACTTTTTGGCATTGACAAGAGGTACGAATCAAACGTAGACGGCTTTGCTAGAATACCTGCCGCCGTGCAGATAAGTTCGATGATAGAGCCCAGCTACGTTGTCATAGGGAACTTTCCTGTCGTGGCCAGGGAGTCGCTTCTTGCCAAGATATTCGAAATGGGGGATGCAGTGGTAAAGGTATCAAAAGAGATTTCTCACCCTGGAATGCTTGGTCCATTTTGCCTTGAGACCATGGTAGACCACCGTCTAAACTTTACTGCATTCGAAATATCCGCAAGGATTGTTGCAGGCACGAATCCATACATGGACGGCTCTCCTTACAGCTATCTGAATTACGGAAACAATATGAGCATGGGACGGCGAATTGCGCTTGAGCTGAAAAATGCCCTAAAAGAGGGCAAGGAAGAAAAGCTGATTACTTAGAATTATGCAAGTATTCCCCATTGCTGCAGATTCACTGGGCACCAGGAGTATGGCAACCCTGGTGAAGACGAAAGACTGCAGCATACTCATCGATCCAGGAGTCGCACTCGGGCCATCGCGTTACGGTTTGCCGCCGCATCCGCTGGAACTGCAGAGGATGGACGAGCACTGGGAGGCAATAAAAAAATTCGCCAAAAAGTCTGACATTTTAATTGTGACCCACTACCACTATGACCATCACAACCCGGACGAGCCCGAGATTTACAGAGACAAGACCGTGCTTTTGAAACATCCGAAAGAGAAGATAAACAAAAGCCAAACGGGCAGGGCAAAGTTTTTCTTGGAAAGGCTTGGGAGTCTGCCAAAAGAGCTTCAATACTCTGATGGAGAGGAATTCTATTTTAATAATACAAAAATAAAATTCTCAAATCCCGTATTTCACGGCACCAATCCACGTCTTGGGTACGTTACAGAGGTGTCGATAAAAGAAGGAGACTTCGGTTTTGTGTTTACCTCTGACGTCGAGGGGCCCAGCATCGATGATCAGGCGAAATTTATATTGAACGAGGACCCGAACCTGCTATACCTGGACGGACCTATGACGTACATGCTCGGATACCGCTATTCAAAGGCAAGCCTCAAGCACTCCATCCGCAACATCGTTGACATCTTCGAAAAAACAAAAATCGAAAAGCTTATAGTAGACCATCACTTCTTAAGGGATATTAACTGGAAGAGCAGGATAGAAGAGGTGTTTACAGCCGCAGAAAAGCAAGATGTGAAGGTCTTGACTGCGGCTGGGTACCTTGGCCTCGAAAACGAAATGCTCGAAGCAGGGAGAAAGGAGCTTTACGATGGGTGAGTGTTCTCATTGCGGGTCTAAAGAGCCGATGCCTTTCAGGTGCAAGTTTTGTGAGGAGCAGTTTTGCAGTAACCACAGGCTTCCGGAAAACCACAACTGTTATGGCCTTGAAACGTTCAAAAAGGAGAGGGGAAAAGAGCCAGAAAAGTGGATATATGAACCCTTCAAGACCAAACACAAGGCAACTGCGGGCAGGGAAATCAAAAAACCGTTGGCCGAACAATTGTTTCACTTTTTACGGAGACTGGATACCCGAAAAATTTTGTATGTAATTTTGATAGTTATTATTTTGCTGACTCTCTTAAAATTATGAAATGCTATGCTATGACTGTCTGCTTTTCTGCATAAGAATCGTATGTAAAAAGGGAGTCCTTTGCAATGCATTTTGCCGTGGCCTTCATGCCACTGAGATCTGCAAATCTCTTCTCTACCTCTTTCAGCGTTTCCTCGACCACGTCACTGGCGGATTTTGGGGATAAGCAGGCACTGTCCAATACCATTTTTTCTTCATCTTCGGTCAAAAAGCTGTATGCTCTTGAACTCATAGCCGCTTCCAGAACGTCCACAATATCCTCGATTTTTACCACCTGTCCGCCCGGAACCTGTATCGTTAGAGATGCATCCGTCATCTGTCCGCATCCAGGATATGGCCCTCCCTTAACATGCGGGTGCAGTAAAAGGCCCCTTACCTCTGCACCGATTTCGCGCTCTATATTCGGTTCTTTATTTTTATATGCCTTGCTTTTCGCTATCAGTTTTACGAATTCCTGCTCCTTTTTGCCTGACGGGGTCTTTCTCATCATCATAAGCCGGCTTTCCATCTCCACCTCGCATCTGCTGGCATAACTGTGCCTTTGTAGAATTTCCTTTACCATGTCCTCGCAAAGGCTTTCCAAGTCATAAACAGGTTTTTTCACAATCTCCTCGATGATTTCGTTTATCGCTTCGAGATTTCTTGACATGTGGGTCCCTTTCTGGGAAGACGGCAGGTCAACAAAACAGGAAAAATCTGCATGCAGGACGATGGGCCGTTCTCCATTCCTCGGTATTTTCAAAAGCTTTCTAATGCCGCTTACCCCTACCCGGGTAAGTGAAATCTTAATGTCCGGGGCCCTTGTCTGCACATCGGGAAGCATACTCTACAATTCCTTTTTACCCTCGATAATTATTTTATCAAATCCCCGATGGTCATTCCCCCTGAAGAAGAATCACTGCTGGAAACATCCTCGTCTTCCAGCACCTCTAGAATCCTTATGCCAAGGGCCTTTTCTATCTTTCTTGCGAGCTTTATGTCCGGCACCATGCCTCTTGATTCGAGGCGGGCGATGACCGATGCCTTCTCGTTCATAATTCTGCCGAGGTCCTCGCGTTTCATCCCTTTTTTCTCTCTTGCAGTACGTATGAGGGTGCTGTAATTGTCAACGCACTCTAGCACCTTTTCTTTTTTCTTGAAGCCCGTACTCGTTGGAGCTACTCTCGGCTTTCCGGCCACGGCCTTTGAAGGATAATCCTTTTTTACTGTGCCAAACCTAGCGCACCTGCTACAGACTTTCATTATGACGCCCTCAATCTCAGATTTGACTGGTCTCTCAATCGGCCTTCCGCAAACTTCGCAGTGCATAGAGCCTGCCTCCATTTGGCTATTAGTAGAAAAGGTATATATAATCATGTGCGTCAAAAATAATACCATGGCAGACGAAGCGGGTTTGGAAGACTCCAAAAGGTCCGAAGGAGAGATGTCGAAATACCTCTTGAACAGGGTTCGAGAGCTGGAAAAGGAAAGTGCCCAGTTGCTAAACGAAAATACCAGGCTTAAAAACAGCTATGCCCAGAGGATAAGGTGGCTCGAGGACAAGAAGAGGCTTTTGGAGAACGAAAAGATCCAGCTTGAAAGAGAGCTAAGACGCCTAAAGAGCGAAGTTGAAAGGATGCGCACGATGCCGCTAATCATTGGCACTGTCGTCGACACGTTTGAGAGCGGGAAGGTGGTTGTAAAGAGCACGGCAGGGCCCAATTTTGTGGTAAGTTCTTCTCAATTTATAGATAAGAAAAATCTCGTGGCCGGTGCGAGAGTTGCGATGAATCAGCAGTCACTTGCAATAGTAGAGGTGCTACCGATTGAAAAGGATCCTGCAATCCTGGCCATGGAAATCGATGAAAAGCCGCGTGAATCTTATGAAGACATTGGAGGGCTTGCCGACCAGATAGAGGAGGTACGGGAAACCATTGAACTTCCGCTTCTAAAACCCGAGTCCTTTGAGAAGGTTGGCATAGACCCGCCAAAGGGCGTGCTGTTATATGGGGCTCCGGGAACCGGCAAGACGCTGGTTGCAAGGGCTGTGGCCCATGAGACGAACTCCGTTTTTATAAAACTTATAGGCTCGGAGCTTGTGAGAAAGTATATAGGAGAAGGCGCAAGGCTCGTAAGAGAGCTTTTCAGGATGGCAGAGGAAAAGGCACCAAGCATTATATTCATCGACGAAGTAGACGCGATTGGTGCCAAGAGGCTTGAATCCGCAACCTCCGGTGACAGAGAGGTTCAGCGGACACTGATGCAGTTACTTGCGGAAATGGACGGGTTTGACCTCAGAGGAGACGTGAGAATAATCGCAGCAACAAACAGGCCCGATATCATAGACCCGGCAATGCTCCGTCCGGGAAGATTTGACAGGCTCATAGAGATCCCCCTGCCAGATTATGATGGGCTGACAGAGATATTCAAGATTCATACCCGTAGAATGAATCTGGACAAGAAGATAAAACTGGAAGAGCTTGCGGGGCAGGTGGAGAATGCGTCAGGTGCCGATATAAAGGCTATATGCACCGAAGCAGGCATGTTTACAATAAGGGAGGGTAGAGACAAAGTCACTACGCGTGACTTTGAAAATGCCATAACGAAAGTCAGAGGCAGGTTTGAAGAGGGAAGGGGAGAAGCAGGGGTAATGTACACCTAGACAATTGTGACTATGTCCCCCTCCTGCAGTACATGGTCCAGTCCGGCCCTCTGACCTCCAAATTTTACGGATTTTCCCCATATCTGGGCATACCGAAAGCTCTTCCTTTTGCCCCTGTGAATCCTGTCGCATACGTCGCCCACTGTAGCCCCTTCTACCACTATCATTGGCTCATCGAGGTCGGGGTTTTTACCGCGGGGTTTCATGTAGACCTTTATGAACTTCAGTTTTTTATAAACAGCCTCTTTGAGTTTTTTCAGGTTCGTGCCCTTTTGCGCTGAAACCGGAACGTATTTGTATCCCTTCAACTGATCGGTTACCTCTTTAAGATACTTCTTTTTTACGAGGTCTACCTTGTTCAAAGCCACAACAGAGAGTAGGTAAACCCTGTTTTTCGACAGTGCGTCTATAAATCTGTCCAGTGTTATGTCCTCTCTAATCACAACTTCTGCATTGTGCATTCTATATTCTGATAGTGCCCCCCTTATCTCAACCTCGTCTATCTGCGTAAGTTTCACGGTTGAATTTATCGAAATCCCGCCCGTCTTCCTGTTTCTTATCTTTACTGCCGGGGGCCTTTCATCGAGTCTTATGCCTGCATCAGAGAGTTCTTTTTTTAGTAGCTCAAGCTGTTTTATGTTGAAGACGTCTATTAGGAAAAGGACCAAGTCCGCTGCCCTTATTACCGATATTACTTCCCTCCCCTTCCCTCTGCCAGAAGATGCACTGCGCACAAGTCCGGGCAGGTCTAGCAATTGAATTCTTGCACCGTCATATTCCATTATCCCCGGAACTACTTTCATCGTCGTAAAATCGTAAGCGGCGACATCTGACTCTGCGTTTGTAAAATTGTTCAAAAGCGTTGATTTGCCCACTGAAGGGAAGCCTACCAGCGCCACGGTTGCGTCCCCTGACTTCCTTATCGAGTAGCCTGTACTTGCGCCTCCTCCCTTCGTGCGTCTTTTTAGCTGCTCTTCTCTAAGTCTTGAAAGTTTTGCTTTCAGTCTACCTATATGGTGCTGGGTGGACTTGTTGTATTTGGTATTTCGAATCTCGTCCTCGATGGCCTTTATCTCTTCATCTAAATTCATAAAAGAAGCCCAGCCTTTTTCAGCTCTTCTGTTGGATTACTTCTGGCTTTTATGTCCTTTATTGTCTCGTTTACCTCCCACGGGAAGATTACCCACTTTTCAGTTTCTTCGACAAAAAGATCGGGCGTGAATTTTGATTGAGGCTTTTTGACAAGCGTCACAACAAAAACGTTTTCTGCATTTCTCTCTTTGATGTGTTTGATGGTGGCGATGAGACTCTCACCGGTATCAGCGATATCGTCTACCAGAAGTATGTCCTTTCCTTTGATATCTATCTGAGTCGGGTGAATAATCAGGGGCCTTTTGGCTGTTTTGCCGACAGATTCATAGAATTTTACTCGCACTGTATCGATTTCGTCGTTGTCCAGAATGTCAGAGAGTATCCTCGCAGGCACCCACCCTCCGCGGGATATGCCGATAATGATATCAAAGGGGACGGCCCGCTCCTCTATCTCCTTTGCCAGTGCCCTGCAGTGCTCCTCTATATCGTCCCACGACAGCCTGAGATATTCCATTATTAGGACAATATCGCAGGGTTTATATTAATATTGTGTCAATCTTCCTCCATGAAGCCCCTTGTAGTTGCGAGCACGAGGCCAGAACTCATAAAGCTATCGCCAGTGATGCGCGAGTTTGACAAAAGAGGCATCG
>JAZGIK010000118.1:0-5425 GCA_036482035.1 Hydrothermarchaeaceae archaeon (SeqCode)
GCCTACGAGTCTTATGAGGGGTTTATGGGATTCGTTAATGAATTTGAAAAGCATCAGATAAAACCTCTATTAGAAAGAATAAAGGCAGAAGATTAAACCTTCCTAAATACAAGATTGTTTTTTGTCCATACTCCTTAAGTTAACAGAATCCTTCCAAAGGTAAATTTATATAGAAGTTCTTAGTCATGGAGAATGCGGTTTATTATTATTTTAAGGAGTGATGGAGGTAGAATAACATGGCAATGCAAGCGGGAGGCCAGCAGACAGGACAGCCTATTTATGTTCTGAAGGAAGGGGCCCAGAGGTATCTCGGGAAGGATGCCAGGATGATGAATATCATGGCAGGGAGGGTCATCTCCGAGGCCGTGAAGAGCACAATGGGGCCTAAAGGCATGGACAAGATGCTCGTTGACGCCACGGGCGACGCCGTGATAACCAACGACGGTGCAACAATCCTGAAGGAAGTGGACGTCAAACACCCGGCAGCCAAAATGATGGTGGATATCGCAAAAACCGTGGAGAAAGAGGTCGGTGACGGGACAACGGCTGCCGTTGTCATTGCAGGAGAGCTGCTGAAGAGGGCCGAGGAACTCTTGGACCAGAACATCCACGCGACTGTGGTGGTAAAGGGCTACAGGATGGCAGCGGATGAGGCCACAAAAATACTGGAAAAACTCTCCAAGAAAGTTGCAGCCGCTGACAAAAATACTATCAAAAAGGTGGCAATAACCGCGCTAAATTCAAAGGCGCCAGGGATTACTGCAAAAGAGCACCTTGCAGACCTGGCTACAGGAGCGGCTTATGTCGTTGCCGAGAAGATTGGCAAAGATGTCGTGGTAGACAAGAATAACATAAAGATCCAGAAACGTGTGGGCGCTTCCACAGGAGAATCCGAGCTTGTAAAAGGCATTGTCATAGACAAAGAGCGGGCACAAGAGTCTATGCCCACGTCTATCAAAAACGCGAAAATTGCACTGCTGAACGTAGAAATGAAGATAAAAAAGACAGAGACCGACGCAAAGGTCAACATAACGTCCCCTGACCAGCTCCAGGCGTTTTTGGACGAAGAAGAGGGGGCCATCAGGGAGATGATAAAGGACATCAAAAAAACCGGCGCAAACTGCCTGTTCTGCCAGAAGAGCATCGACGACCTGGCGGAGTACCTGCTGGCAAAGGAAGGAATTCTCGCAGTCACAAGCGTGAGCAGCGATGACATGGAACTCCTCTCCAAGGCATCCGGCGCGAATATCGTCACGTCGATAAAGGACATCTCCAAAAAGGACCTCGGAAAGGCCAGCAAAGTAGAGGAGAAGAAAGTAGCCGGAGGGGACCTTATATTTGTCGAGGGATGCCCGAATCCAAAGGCCGTGACGCTGTTTGTAAGGGGAAGCACAGAGCACGTGGTAAACGAGGTAGAAAGGTCTTTAGACGACGTCATAAGCGTTGTCAAGGACACGCTCGAGGACAACAGAGTGGTGCCTGGTGGCGGTGCAACGATGATGGAGGTGGCAAAGGAGCTCAATAAATTTGCAAACAAAGTCGGCGGCAGAGAACAGCTTGCGGTGAGGGAATTTGCAACCGCTATGGAAGTGATACCGAAGACCCTGGCAGAAAATGCAGGCCTCGACCCCATAGACTCGCTAATTGCCTTAAGAGCTGCACATGAAAAAGGAAACAAGGCAGCCGGCATCAATCTCTCAACCGGGAAGCCCACAGACATGTACGAGATGGGCATAATCGAACCGTTTAATATGAGGGCGCATACCGTTAACTCTGCGACTGAAGTAACCACTATGATACTGCGTATAGACGATGTGATAGCTGCAAAGGGAGCTTTAGGCGGGGAAGAAGAATAAATCCAAAAATTATTAAAACAAGCTGGCTGATTTAACCTCGCATGGTAAAGATATTTTTTGACCTGGAAGGGCCCATCTCACCGCAGGACAACGCCTATGAGGTGCTCGGACTTGCAAAAAATGGGGAAAAGGTCTTCGAGGTTATAAGCAAGTATGACGACATTCTGACCCTTGAGAAAAGAGAGAACTATGAGCCCGGAGACACACTAAAGCTAATCGTTCCATTTTTGATAAAAAACAAAATATCAGAATGTGATATAACCAAGGTCTCAAAAAATGCGGGTTTGGTCCCTGGAGTAAAGGACGTAATCTCAAGGCTTATGTCTGACGGGTGGGAAGTATATATAATCTCGACAAGCTATCAGCAGCACGCACACAACGTAGCAAGACAGGTAGGCGTTGATGTCGAAAGGGTTGCCTGCACGAAAATGCCACTGGACGACTATCATCTGCAGTTTTCGGACGAGGACTTGAAAGTAGTGGCGGACATGGAAGAGGAGATATTAAACGAGCTGTACCCGGGACTTGACGAACAAAAAATAGTGGCCGAACTTGACGGATTCTTTTTTGATACGCTTCAAAAAAGCAGACTCGGCGAGATATTCAACGAAGTCACAGTTGTCGGCGGACAGAGAAAGGTCGATGCGATGATGAGATTCGCTGGAAACGGCCTGACCGATTCAGTTGCGGTTGGTGACAGCATCACCGACTTCAAAATGCTTGAAAAGGTGAGGGAGAACGGAGGCCTCGCAATTGCGTTCAACGGCAACGAGTATGCGATACCCTACGCAGACGTAGCGGTTGCCACCGCTGACCAGAGATTTCTCTTGCCCATAACTTCGGCCTATGCAGAGGGGGGACGCAAACATGCGATCGACACTGCAGAGCGCCTCGAGAACGCACCTATTGACACGGTATTGAATGCAATGCCTCCGGACATCGCCAGGGCCATTCCCAAAGACATCGCACCGCCTCAGTACCACCACATCAAAGACCCGGAAGAAATAATCAAAATCCATAAAAAATACCGCACCCTCGTAAGGGGCGAGGCAGGGAAACTGGGATGACCGTGAAGTACGCAAGAATCTCGGGAAAGATTCCGGCAGAAGACAAGGAAAAGATAAAACTCCTCGTCAAAAAGGGACTCTTCAAAAGCATGTCAGAATTCCACGAAATCGCTGGCCGCAGGCTTTTAAGGGACCTCGAAACCTACGTCGAAAAAAAGAAAAAAGTGAAGAAAAAAATCTTTGAGAAGACTGAAGACAAAGTTATAAAGGAAATGAAAGATATTGGAAAATTTGTAGACGACCTTTTTTAATTCTTCTGGACTTCTGACTCCAAAAATGCCTTAATTCTTGAGGAATCGATAGGACCTACCTTAACTTGCCACCCCGTTTCCTCTTCCAATTCCCCGCTAATTCTGGCAGCCATCCCAGGAATAATCATGCTCTTGTGTTTGACCTTACTGCTGGCGTCAGATGAATTCAGGGCTTCCTTAACCACGCTGGCTGTGAGCTTTGTCCCTGCCATGGCAGGCTCTACTGCAAGGCCTTCAGTGTCCACGACCAAAAGATAGCACGAAATGTTGCTCGCCTCTAAATCCGAGGCCACTGTATAGTATGTAAGCGCAAAATTCGTTGTCATGAACACTGGAGAGTTTTTATCTGGCGAGCCAATTTTATACAATCCCGAATCTACCGATATTGGAACCCTCGGGTCCGTGTATACATTCTGCCTTAATGTCAAAAGCGGTAAGATCTCCCACATCTCCAGAGAATGAACAATCAAAGCATCGCAGTATCTTAAAATCTGCGAGGCTGCCAGCGTCGCCTCTGCCACGCCTCCCTTTACAGGGTCTTTTTCCACCAGCCACGCGACAAGCGGGACTCCAAGTATCGGGAACCCTACCTCTTTTACCTTCTCTTCTATGGCGAGTCTTCTGAGGGACGCGAGGTTATCGAACATTTCCCCAAATTTTTCTCCGACTGGGTAGGTGCCAATGTCCAGTACAATGTCCTCTATTCCTCTATCCATTAAATTCGAAGTAATGTCTATCAGGCCCTGAACATCTCCCGGGGAAGATGCAACCACAGGGCATTTATATCTCAATGCCAACTCGGCCACATTGTCCAAGTTGTCCTCCGTCGCAGCATATATCAAAGGTCTTCTATCCGCTGCAATCTCAAGCGCAACCTCCAGAAGCTCTGGATTCAGGCTGCAGAGAATCAGAGGCAGGTCTGTCTTCTCTGTCACTGAAATGACGGCATCACTGAACTTCGTCTGGTCATCGGATTTTGACCTTACGGCAATGCCCTGGAGTGTAAGCTCCTGGCCAATTCTTTCAATATTGAACTGGCTTGCCTTGCTGACCTTTTCTGCGATCTCTCCGGCAGTCATTTCATCGTGGACATCGACTATAAATGCGGTTTGGTTAAAAAATGTGAGTTCATGGCGGTACATGACCTCCTCACCGCCGATTTTAAAGGCCTTCTCCCCTGTCCCTACTACTATCTCCTTAACAGGAGGGGTCATCATTTCTATGAGCTTTTCGCGCTTTTCTCTGTATTTGTCCTCCTCTAAAGGTTTGCAGTCCTCAACCACCTTATCTCTCTCGATTAGTGATGAGGCGAACGCCATGCATGTGACTTCGCCGCACTCCTTGCAGTTTGTCCCTGGAAGGAGCCTGTAAATTTCCATCGGTGATACTTTAGCCATTTTAAAACCTCATAAGAACTCTATAGCCTCTATGGGACAGGATTCTACACATATGTTACAGGGTCTTGTATCTACATCGTCTTCGAATCGACTGCACATCTTGAGATTGCACACCACGACCTTGCCGTCCTTTATTTTCATTATGACCTCGTCGCCTTTCGGACCCTTTCCGCCGGATGCGTCCAGGCTTACCGACACATTTGGCGGACAGGAAATCACGCAGTTTCCACATCCATTGCAAAGCTCCTCATTGATTGCCAGCTTCGTTTCTGCAGCTTTTAGGAGTTCTCGTGCTATCTCCTTCAGCTTTGGCATATCATGGATATACTCAGGCTGCTTCAGGAGAGGGCAATCCGCAAGATATGCCTCTTTTTTTATCATTTTCGACGCAAATGCCATGCAGCTGGGATGGCCGCACTCTTTGCAGTTCTCCTTCGGCAGGAGCTTGTATATCTCCATAGGTGATATCTTCATAATGTAAGCCAGTCCTCAAATTTTACATCTGCACCCTTCAACTTACCATTCTGTGACTCTATTACTTCCTTTACTGTCTTTACTGCAGTGGGATGCAGCATCATCATTATATCCGCGCCCGCCGTCAGCACCGTCAGTGCCGTTACAGTCTCCCACAGAGGGCCCCTGTACTCCCTCGGGCCCCACTTTGGCTCATTCATCCATGCTTCCCTCGCTCCCCACGCGTTTGTAACGCCGCAGGATATGGGGAACTGCAGATCTTTATCTCCCTTCAGCGCGCCTTCTTTCATCCTCTCGATAAGCGTGTACGTATACTCTATCCCATAGCCCAGTGCGCCTGTCGTCGGATCCTGTATCATCCTCTCTCTCGGAAGGCCACA
>JAZGIK010000119.1:0-2278 GCA_036482035.1 Hydrothermarchaeaceae archaeon (SeqCode)
ATCGTTCTTATTGTGATAGCAAAGTCCATGTCCATGTTGAAGGCGAAGTATCCGACCGCGCCCGCATATGCGCCCCTCTTTGTGGGTTCCAACTCCTCTATAATTTGCATGGCCCTGACCTTCGGCGCACCGCTTACCGTACCTGCCGGAAAGCTGGCCTCTAGTGCGTCAAGCGAGTCGGCCCCTTCTTCAAGTTCTCCCACCACGTTGCTCACTATGTGCTGGACGTGCGAGTACTTCTCCACTGCCATGAACTCGTCGACAGCGACTGTACCGAATTTCGATACCCTGCCGAGGTCGTTTCTGCCGAGGTCAACGAGCATCACGTGCTCTGCCCTCTCCTTCGGGTCATTTAGCATCTCCCTCGAGAGTTCCTCATCTTCTACCACATCCTTGCCTCGTGGCCTCGTGCCTGCAATGGGCCTCAGCACCGCTTTCTTGCCGTCTGCCTTTACCAAAATCTCAGGGCTCGAGTCGACAATCTCCATGTCCCCGAACTCTAAAAAGTACATGTACGGTGAGGGATTTATCTCTTTCAATGCCAGATACACATGAAAGGGGTCGGCGTTCGTCTGACACTCAAACCTCTGGGAGAGAACCACCTGGAATATATCACCGGCATAGATGTACTCCTTTGCGCGCTCAACGCAGGCCATGAACTCCTCCTTTTTGAAGTTGCTTTTCATCTCGACCTGCTTTTCGTTGAAGGCGGTGTCCAGGGGGGCCGCTGAATCCACGATTTCCTCCAGCTCTTTGATTTTTTCCACGCCCTTTTCATATTTTTCAATAATCTCATTTTCATCCTTGATTATCAAATTTGAAATCAGGAGCACCTCATCGCGCCAGTGGTCAAATACCACCAGGTCCTTTACAAACATGAACCTGGCGTCGTCGTGGCCGAGGTCGTCTTCCGTGTCAAGCCCTATGTCCTCGAAGCACCTGACGGTGTCATAGGCAAAGTAGCCAAGAAGGCCGCCGAAAAATTTTGGCAGCCCGTTTTTGTACACGCTGTATCCTGCGATAAAGTCCCTCAGTTCCGGCACCGGATTGCCTTTCAGTTCCGATTCTTTGCCATTGACTGATAAAACACCATCTCCGACACGGATTATCTTTTCAGGGTTCCCGCCGAGAAACGAGTACCTTGCGATTTTTTCCCCTATAATGGCTGACTCCAGAAGGAAGGAGTGCTCGGACTTCTCCTTCAGAGCCACATATACGTCTGTCGGCTTCAACTCGACATCTTTGACTTTTACCAGGGGGATTATACACGGAATTTTCAGCTCTGCTGTCAATTCCAGCACTTCTTCAACCGTGAACAAACTCCCTCACCTTCTTTTCTATATTTTCAGCCTTCATTATCTCGGTGCCGATTAACGCTGCATCGCAGTATTTCAGGACAAATTTCAGGTCAGTGAGGCTCTTGATACCGGACGCACCCACCTTCATGCCATCGACGCCCGCGATGAGTTTCGTCCTTTCAAGGTCGATTTTCAGTGTGTCCTTATCACGATTGTTTATCCCGAAAATTCCGGCACCTGCCGCTTCTGCCTTTTTTATATCATCTTTCGAGTGGACCTCCACGAGGGGCTCCATTCCCGTCTCCCGGGACCTTTCAATGAACCGCTTTAGCCGCTGCCCATCGAAAAAGCTTGCAATCAGAAGCACGGAGTCGGCCCCGTAATAATACGCCTCGGCTATCTGGCTTTCGTCGAAGATGAAGTCCTTGCGCAGAACCGGTACAGATGACACGTCAGATACTGCACGCAGGCTTTCGAGGCTCCCTCCAAAGTATTTCTCTTCCGTGAGTACAGATATTGCGCAGGCCCCACCGTCTATCATTTGGACAGCTATGCCAGCAGGGTCCTTTACCTCCCTTATCCTCCCGGAAGGAGACGAGGGCTTTATCTCCGAGATTATTGCATTTCCTTTTGCACGCAGGATGGCCTCTCCAAGGGCTCTTGGTTTTCGGTCCATCTTAACGTCTTTGTTAAAGCCCTTAAATCGGCCCTTTACGTCCCTGAGAATTGTATCGAAGTCCATGGAAACGTCCACTTAATGTACAATTTTATACTTTAAAGTACGTTTTTGTTCCTTTAAGGCATGTGAGTACTCATATATAAACCTTATCTCTCCTCCGGGGCCTCGCACAAAAAACTCCAAACTTGTTTTAAAAAGAAATTTATAGCAATTGGATGCCTTCTGAATAAAAAGGCGAGGTTACAAGAACCATGAACACCAAAAAGGCGTTGTTTCTCATCCTGCTAATTGCCTTATTAAT
>JAZGIK010000120.1:0-3059 GCA_036482035.1 Hydrothermarchaeaceae archaeon (SeqCode)
GCAGGCCTGTTTTGCCGGTCCTGCGGGGAAAAGCTTGTACACGTATTTGAGGTTGCCCTTCTCTGCTCCGAACTTCGCCTTGACCTCTTTTACGAGAACTCTGATAGCCGGTGCAATCTGGTATTCCAAGAAGTACTCTCTCAGGAAGTTTATTATCTCCCAGTGCTCTTCTGTCAGTTCTATCCCCTCTTGATCTGCAAATACATTTGCTACATCTTTGTCCCATACCTGCCAGTCTGTCAGGTATCCGTCTTCGTCCAGAGTAAGTTCTTTCCCTCCAACGCTTAAAGTTGCCATTACATCACCACCTCTTAATTTGAACATAAAAGATTAAAACAATACCATATATAAATATTTGGGTTGTGTTAAAATGCACACAGTGAAGGTAGGCGGCAGCTTATTTGAACATGCGCGAGAAGTAACGGCCATTATCAGGGCGTATGACGTACTGGTAATCCCAGGAGGGGGGGCGTTTGCGGATACGGTGAGGCGCATACAGCGCAAAACCGGACTTGGAGACGCCGCCGCTCACAAAATGGCGATACTCGCGATGGACCAGTACGGGATTTTTCTGTCCGACGTTTCCGGAATACCGGCTTACGAGTCACTCGGCGAGGTCCGGACGCCGGCCATCTTCCTGCCATCGGAGCTTTTGAAGGCCAGCGACCCATTTACGCCCTCGTGGGACGTCACATCCGACACAATCGCCTGTTACATCGCAAAACTGGCGGATGCAGAGAGGTTTATCATTCTCACAGATGTGGACGGGATATTCATGGACGGCAGGCTGGTAGATGAGATTTCTGCGAGCGAACTCCAGGAGCTCCCGGAGACATGCGTTGACAGGGCGCTGCCTGCATGCCTTCTCAAATACGAGATGGACTGCCAGATAGCAAACGGCAAAGACAAAAATGCAGTAAAAGGGGCGTTGAATGGCGAACCCATAGGGACGATAGTGAGGGGGAAGTAGCTGCCAACCGCTACTGCATAACCGCGGTTTTGCAGGCACATCAAGTCCCAAAAGTTTATAAGCCAAAAACTTTATATACGGCTAACCGGGAAGTATCGGTTATGCATATAAACGCACAGAGGTCTGTGGAATATAAATAGTGGAGGTTTGTAATATGAAAAAGGTTTTGATTTTAGGCGGGGGCAGCGCCGGAGTGATGTTTGCCAACAGAATGGTAAGAGAGTTTAGCAGGGACGAAGCAGAAGTAACTGTAATAGAGAGAAGTAAAGAGCATATATATCAGCCAGCATTTACGTTGGTGGTGTTCGGGCTGGACGACCCAGAAAATCTGGTGAGGCCCACTAAAGACTTGTTCTTCGAAGGGGTAAATCTAATCTTCGACGAGGCTACCAAAATAGACCCTGAAAAGAAAACGGTGACCACTGCAAATAGCGGCGATTTAGCGTACGATTACCTTGTTATCTGCACAGGCTCAAAGCTGTTTTATGACGAGCCCGAGGGAATTGAGGAAGGTTTGAAAAAAGGGGAAAATGTCTTCGACTTTTATACCATGGAAGGCGCTATAAAACTCAGGGATGCACTGAAGAACTTCGAGGGTGGGACCATAGTCTCAACGGTCTGCGAGATGCCCATAAAGTGCCCGGCTGCGCCGATGAAGTTTATCATGATGGCAGAGGACACGATGCGAAAGAAGGGAATAAGAGAAAAATGCAAATTCGTGTTCACAACGCCGCTGCCCGCGGTCTTTTCCAAGGAGCCCTACGCTACCACAATGGACAAAATTTACAGTACAAGGGAGATAGAGGCAATATCCAACTTCGCCCCTGCAACGGTCGATTACGAAAATGGAGTCGTTGAAGACTTTGGCGGACAGAAGGTCGAGTTTGATCTGCTCTGCATTACTCCGCGGCACGGAGGCGATGATGTAATTGAAAATTCTCCTGGTGTAGGAGACGCGGCTGGATGGATACCCTGTGACAAGAATTTGATGGTGCACAAGAAATTCGACAGTATATACTCCCTCGGAGACGCAAACGACTTTCCAACGTCCAAGACGGCTTCGGGCGCAAGAAGACAAGCCAAGATTTTGACAAAGCGGATGAAAGCGCACATAAGAGGTGGAGACCCGAACAAACATACATACGACGGGCACATAATCTGCCCCATCCTGACAAGATATGGAAGGGTCATGTTTGCGGAGTTCAACTATACTGAAAGCATATCTCCAGGTATAGAGAGCTATGCCAACTGGATGATCAAAGTACATATGCTCAGACCGCTGTACTGGAATATGATGCTTAATGGGCTGGTGTAAACCAAACCCCCTATTTTTTTATTAGCGAGGTGTGAAAGATGGTCGAAGAAACCAGCACTGCCAGAATGGCAGAGCAGATGAATGATATACACAGCAGGCTTGCTGTCATTGAGGGCTTTGAAAGAGACGAGACAATCGAGCTGCTCAAGAAGGTTGGAGACAGCCTCCCGGTATTCATAGAACTCCTGGACACAATGAATGCCGGAATAGGTATGGTGAAGGACTTTGACCCTGCCATAGAGAAAATCTCCAAGGAAGTAATGCCCAACATAACAGCGCTCAGGACCTCCCTGGAGAAAGAGGAGGTACTACTGCTTCTGCAGAAGTTCGGGGACAACCTTGATTCTTTCAACAAAGTTATGGATCTCATGAACAGGCTTCAGGAGAGTGGAAATCTTGATTGCATGCTGAACTTCGCTGAAGGATTTTGTGATACCGTGTCCTGCGTAAACCTCAAAGATCCGAAGAAGCTCGGCATATTTGGCGCATTATCTGCTCTGACAAGTGGCGAGGTGCGGAAGAGCCTGGGGATAATGGTAGAGATAGCCAAGAACCTGCCCGGCAAGCTGAAGAAGTAAAACGTTGGAACATTAATATAGAATAATAGAACATTCATATAGAACAAAAAGTATATAAGTTCCAAAACACAATACAAAAGAGATATCCTAGTTGGAGAGAACTAATAGGTGGGTAGGCATTGAAAGTGGTTAAGAATGGATTTTGCAAAATAATATTTAGAGTTCTGCTAATCACTTTTGTTTTCTTATATTTCGG